>PIVZ01000407.1 GCA_003354045.1 bacterium | reverse complement strand
CATGACGGTGGTCGCCGGAGCCAACGCCATGGTCGTTGTTTGGGCCGATTACCGGCGACAGGTCAACGTGCTCTTCGGTCTGTTCTCGCTGGCGATCGTCGCGTTCGGGATCTCCTCTGCGACCGTCCGGCTCCAGCTATGGCATGACATCGAGATGAGCCTGTGGGCCTGGAGGACGGCAGTAGCTTCCACCGTGTTGCTGCCGCCGCTCCTGTTGATGTTTACGGCCCGCTACCTCAAGCGCCGGACGTTCCTGCCGGATCTGGTATCGATCGGCGGCATTGTTCTCGTCACAGGGATGTTCATTGCCGTCCGTGAGGGAACCACCCTGCTCGATGTCAAATTGGAGAACGGCATACTACTTCGCTACGACTTGACGGTTGCCGGGACCATGCTCGGGGCCGCATTCGTGATGCTCGTGCTATGGACCCTCGTCTACATCATTCAAGACTTGCGCACGAAGGGTGAGCCCTCCGAGCCGGTGCTTACCTGGGGGATACTCATTCTGGCCACCGGCTACATCTTCGGCGGAATGACGCTGGTGCGTGTGCCTGTGCCGTTGATGATCTTCACCAACACCTTCGCGGTGACCTTGATGGGCTACACGGTGATGAACCGCCAGGTGTTCAATCCGCTGAAAGAGCGGACGGTGGAGCTCGAAAGGGAGATCCAGAGGAGGCATGCGGTAGAGAGGGAGATCCGACAGCTCAACGCACAACTCGAGGAGAGGGTAACGGCGAGGACCGCCGACCTGGAGATGGCCGTGAAGGAGCTGGAAGCTTTCTCTTATTCGGTCTCCCACGACCTTCGGGCGCCGCTTCGCAGGATAGACGGGTTCTCGCGTGCGCTGGTCGAGGATTGCGAAGCGCATCTGGATGAAACCGGCAAGGAGTACCTGGCGAGGATCTCGACAGGTACACAGGAGATGGAGGGGCTCATAGACGACATTCTCAAGCTCTCCCGGGTCAGCCAGCGCGAACTGGAGCTCGAAGAAGTAGACCTGAGTGCTCTGGTACGCTCGGTGATCGAGAATGTGAGAGCCGGCAGGGAGAGCAAGGAATCCGATATCAAGATAGAAGACAGCCTCACTGCAAAGTGCGACGGGCATCTCGTCAAGATTGCCCTGGAGAATCTCGTGGCGAACGCGGTCAAGTTCACCCCGGCCGATAGAAAGGTCCTGGTCGAGTTCGGCGCCCAAGACATGGACGGGGAAAGGGCCTTCTACCTAAAGGACCGCGGCGTCGGATTCGAAGATGACCAATCGGAGCGGATCTTTGCGCCGTTCCAGAGGCTGCACTCCGAGAGCGAGTTCGAGGGCACGGGCATAGGCCTCTCGATCGTCCACAAGGTGATGAGCAAACACGGCGGCCGGGTCTGGGCGACCAGCGAGCCCGGAAAGGGCAGCACGTTCTTCTTCACTCTGAAGGACAAAGGTATCTAGTCAGACGCTCCTTCCGGCGCCGGCGGGTTGCGCAGGTTCTCGAGGTTCGCGCGATAGAGCGCGTGGCCTGGCTCGAGTTCGAGCGCCTTTTCGAGCGCGGCGATTGCGCCGTCGCGGTCTCCCATCAAATAGGCCACGTTGGAGCGGTACTGGTAGATGCGTGCGAACGATGGAGCGATTTGCTGGGCTTGGTCGAGCTGTTCGAGTGCAGCCTTGTAATCGCCTCTGATCGCGGCTTCGCGGGCACGCTGGGCGATGGCGCTTGCCAGCTTCTCGGCATCCGTTGCCGGGGCGTCCGCTTCCGGCGAGCCCGTAAGCCTCGCGAGCGCGCGGCGCGACGGCTCGTAATCGGGAACGTAGCGCACCGCCTTGCGGTACTCTTCGACTGCTTCTGCGGCCTTGCCCTGTCGTTCGAAGATCGCGCCGCGGTTGTGGTAGATCTCGGCGTTTAGCGGCTGCAGGCGTTCGGCCTCGGCCAGCTCGACAACCGCCTCCTCATAGTTGCCGAGCGAAGCCAGGGTGCCGGCCAAACTGGTGCGCAGTGCTCCGTCGTCCGGTTTCTCCTCGATGAGAGTGCGGTAGAGCTTGGCCGCCTCTTCGAACCTGCCCGCCTGGAAGTGCATGGCCGCCATGTTGCGGTCGCCCGTGGGCGAGGAGGTATCGAGGTAGCCGAGGCTACGCAGGTGCTCGAGTATTGCCGGGTCCACCGGTGCCGAATCGCCCGATGCTTCGGCGACCCGATTCTGCCCGGTCTCGAACGTGCCGACCGTCCTGTCGGGCGCGGGGAAGGCCAGTGCTTCGGTAAGAATACGTCCCTGCATGTCGCGGGCAGGCGACACACCGCCAAGCGCCAGTAGCGTCGGCGTTATGTCGAGCAAAGTCGGAGCGTCGATGCGCGCCCGCGGCGTTATCCCCTTGCCATACATGTAGAGGATGCCTTCGATCTTGTGGTAGCGCTCGCTCACCCGGCGCATGTCGCGCGTCTTGCTCGGGTCGTCGTGCAAAACGCCGAGGTCGAAGCCATGGTCGGAGAGCACCACGAGGGTGGTGTCGTCGTCCATCACGTCGAGGTATTCGCTGACGATGCGATCGGCGTAGAGGTACATGGACTCCACAGTATTGCCGAAACGTTTCTGCTGCTCGGCCAGCTCACCGGCAAGTTTCTCCCTGCGGAAAAGATGGCCGAACAGGTGGGAGGTGGAGTCCACGCCTTCCACGTAGACCATGAGCGTGTCGGGACGCTCGCGGCGCCACAGCTCCAGTCCGATGTCCTTGTAGCTATCGGCCGTGGCCCGGGCCCACTTGAAGTGGCCGAGTGCGTCGTCGAAGGCGAAGGCCTTGGAAAACTCGTCCTCCGATACCGAGACGTGCGGACGCAACTCTGCAAAGGTGAGATCGTCGGGCCGCTTGATGAAAGGAGTGACCGCGGCCTCCAGTTCCGCAGGATAGGTGATGCCGGCGGAATCTTCGCTGGCGTCGAAGCCATCCTGGAAAAGGAAGTGGTAGCAGGTGTGATCGCTCACGATGCTACCGTTCACGGTTTCGGCCGGCCAAGTTGCCCACCAGCCGACAACGGCCACCTTGCGTCCGGCATCCGAGAGGATGTTCCACAGGGCTTTCACCCGCCGCATCTGACTGGTTACCGGAAGCTGCTCGCCGGTCTTCTCGTTGATCGTTACGAAATGGCCGATGCCGTGTTCGTGCGGCTCCTTACCGGTGGCAATCGTTGTCCAGATGACCGGGCTCAGGATCGGCTTGCTGCTGATCAAGCGCCCGTAGGCTCCTTCCTGGCGGAGCTTGGCAAAGCCGGGCATCTTGTCCTCCGACATCAACAAGTCGATCGCTCCGGGGTCGAGCCCGTCGATGGCCAGAACGATCACACGACCGGGCGAAGGCTCGGTGGTGCATCCGCCGAGGGCCAGGCAACAAAAAGCGAGCGCGGTCAGGAGACCCATTGCGCGCGTTCTCCCGCCGGTCGATCGCCATTGATTCGCTCGTCTGCGGCCGAAGCGCCGGAAACTAGACCGGCAGTTACCTTCACCCTTATTCATAAGGTCTCCCAAACCATGGAGTCGTACACTCAGTCAAACGTTTTGCGCCTTTCCGCCGGCGCACCGCTGGGCGCCGGCGTATCGCCGGGCGCCACCGCATCGCGCGGCGCTCCCGCCTCACGGGGTGCCACCGCACCGCCGGGCGCCACCGCAGTAATCTCCAGAGCGCGCAGGCGGTGTCCGCGGGCGGGCAGCGCCTCGCCGCGCTCACCGAGCCGCGCCGCCATGGCCCGATGATACTCGACCGTGCCTTTGGTCGGTAGCGCTTCGGCGCTACTGGCGATGGATGACTCCAAAGCGGCCACTCTATCTCTCTCGGCGATGGCCTGGCGCACTTTGTCGGAAGCATGCGGCTTGGACAGGCTGGCTATATGGCGCGGGTTGATCTCATCGGAGCGCTCGAAGGCATGGACGGCCTCCTCGTAGTACCCGTTGCGGGCGTATACGAGGCCGAGATTGTAGAAGAGTACATCGTTGCCGGGCGCGGCGCGCATGGCCTTGTCGAATTCCTCGCGGGCTCGCAACCAGTCTCGGTTCTCGAAGGTGAAGCCGAGAGTGTAGTGGAAATGGCCGATGAGGTTTTGCGTGAGATAGTCCTTGGGAACCCGCCCGTCGTGTTCTCCATCCAGCGTCGTGCGCGGCACGAACGGCTCGGGGAGCGGCTGGCCACGGCGCCATGCCTGGTAGACCGTTCCCAGCGGCACGATCTCCAGTGTCGGCAGATCCCAGTTCGGATGATGGGTGAAGAAGAGGGGATCGCTTTCAGGATCGAACTTGAGCGGCGGCAGGTCAGCCTTGCCGACGCCTTGAAGAATTAGATCGAGGTCGGGTCGCCGTCCCTCGACAATGTGCAGATAGATGAGGACGAAGAGAACGTTGTCGTCGGTGGCCGCCAGGTGCGCCCCCGGCGGCACCGACTCGAGCACGGCCTCGGCGAAATCTTCGGCAATGCGGAAGCGGCTACGATCGAACTTCGCATACCCCGTGACCAGCAAGAACAGTGGAATTACCAGCACGGCCCAACGGCTCCACTTGGGCAGCCGCTCACAGAGGGCCTGCCAGCCCATACCCATGAGCAGCGCCGCCATCAGGTAGGAAGGAATGTAGTAGCGGTGCCAGATGAAGATGTCGCTACGCGAGCCGTGAAGAGCCATGGCCGCGAAGTTCACCACCATGACCAGAAGCGGGAGTAGAACCGGCCAGCCGCGTCTCGCGCCCGCGACGACCCCGACCGCGGCCAGGGCCGCGCCGGCCAAGGTTAGCTCGGTGCCCATGCCACCCAGGTAATCCACGCC
>PIVZ01000406.1 GCA_003354045.1 bacterium | reverse complement strand
CAGCTCCGGGGTGGTGCGTGCTATCTCGTTCTCGAGCATCTCGGCGGTCATGGTCGGATCGGCCTGGGCAAGCATCCGTCGCATCGCGATCAACCCCGCGATGTGCTTCTGCGCTGCTTCCTGCCCGGGTACGGCCTTGTCCACCATGAAGGCCTCGCCGTCATAACCCATGATGGCCCACGAGCGGGTGCCCGTGCCCTTCTTGCCCCAGTTACCGGTGAGTCCGAGAAGCAGCGCCATGGCGCGCTCCATCAGATCCCCGTGGTAGTATTTCCCGGAGTTCCAGCCGATGAAGATCTTGGTCTTGCGTGTGGCCACCTTACGCGCCAGCTTGCGGATGTTGTCGGGTTGGATCTCGCAGATCTCGCCAGCCTTCTCCGGCGTGTAGTCCTCCAGATTGCGTCTGAGGCGGGCAAAGACCGGCTCCACTTCCACGGTGGTGCCGTCGGCCAGTACTACCTCGTAAGTACCCTCGAGCGCCGGATCGACGCCCGCGGTCGCCAGGGTATGACGGGGAGCCGCCGCAAGGGTCTCGGTCAGCATGTCCCACCAGAAGAACTGATCCTCGAGGTCGCCCTCTTGCACGTCGTTTCCCCGGAGGAAACGCCCGTTGTCCTTGCGCACGAGCAGCGGCAGGTCAGTCTGTTCCTGCACGAACTGCTTCTGGTAGAGATCCGCGTCGATGATCACCTTGCACATGGCCAGTGCCAGCGCCGCGTCCGTGCCTATCCGGACGGGCACGTGATAGTCGGCATGGATGGCCGAGGGGCTGTAGTCCGGTGCGATGGTGACGACCTCGCCGCCGTTGTAGCGCGACTCGGCAAGGTAGTGGTACCAGTGGATGTTGGTGTAGACGGGATTGGCGTGCCAGATCAGGGTGAGCTCGGCCAGAAACCAATCGTCCATGGTGGAGACCGGGTTGTAGAGACCCCAGGTCAGGTGCCAGCCGGGGCTGAAATCCTGGAACTCGGCGTTGCCGTCGGTATTGGGCAGCCCCATCATGTCGGAGAAGATGCGGGCCGGCGCGGCCCCGGGCTCGGGGGTGAAGGGAACGATGACCGACTCAGCGCCGTCCTCGACGATGGCGTCGAGAATGGCATCGGCGATGGCCGTGAGCGCGTCGTCCCAGGACACCTCTTCGAATTTACCTTCGCCGCGCTCACCCACGCGCTTCAAAGGCTTGGTAACTCTGTCCGGGGAGTAGTGGCAGTGGCTCCAGCAGGCCCCCTTCTGGCAGCCCATGGGGTTCATGTCGGGGGTTGACGGATCGACCACGGGCAGCGAGCCCGACTGCTCCTCACGAACGATCTTGCCGTCCTTCACATACACCCGCCACGAGCATCCGCCCGGGTAGCAGTCCACCGAGTGGCTGCCAAAAGTCACATTGTCCCAGGTCCACTTGCTGCGGTACGTCTCAGCCCACTTTCCGTCCATCGACATCTCGATACTCCTCTATGTAGTCCGGTAAGGAGCGCACAGTACGGGCCCGACCGAGATGCGTCAAAACCCAGATGGGGTCTTCAAATTGGAGCGTTGATGAAGCGGCGGCGGTAGCGCGCGAAGTCGCGCTGGAGTCCTTCTTCGGTGAATCCGAACTTCTCGAGCGTGTAGTGGTGGACGGGGCGCTTGTCGCGCGTGTTCTCCACCGCCCACTCGCGCATTCGCGATTCGACTTCGGGCGTGAGCTCTAGACCGACGAAGTCGTAGATTCGTCGCACCTGGACCAGGGGGTCGGTGACGAGATTCTCGTAGGGCACGTCGATGAAGCGGCCCTCGTGCCGTTCGCGCACGTCCATACACAGCTCCATGGCCCGCTGCATCTTGCCGCCCCAGTGCCGTCCCACGGCAATCGGATCGACCTCGTCGCAGCCGAGCACGGCCAGAGTGTGGACCAGGCTCGCGAAGGACGGGATCGTCTGGGTCGGGTCTCGGTGAGTGAGGACGATGCGAACATCCGGGAAGACTTTGAAGAATACGTCCATGAAGCCAAGGTGGAAGGGGGTCTTCAAGACCCAGCGCTGGCCGCTCATCCCACGCCGTTTCTTCTGCCACTGAAGAAACTGCAAGAGCCGCTTCAAGTACTCATAGCCAGGGGTCGCGTCCTGCGACTCCAGCCAAGCTGCAAAGCTCGGAATGTTGCAGAAGGCTTCCGGATTGGTGCTCCGAAAGGCGTGCTCGACGAGCATGATCTCCTCGTCTGGCGCGTGGGCATCCATCGGATGAGCGGCGATCAGCTCGGGCGAGCCCTCGAGCATCATCTCCACTTCCTTCTCGGCATCTGTTATGCGCGGATCCTTCTCGGCGCCTTCGCTATCCGGGAACGGAGCCGGCTTGCGAGACTCGTACCAAAGCAGCGAGAGGATCCGCGGATCGCTGGCGATCATGCGGTGAAGCATCGTCGTTCCGGTGCGAGCCATGCCGACGATGGCGAAGGGCCGCTCGATCTGCTCATCGAGGATCTCGGGATAGCGGCGGATGTAATCTTCGGCGCGCAACCGGTTGACGAGCAGGCCGACGATGCGCTCGTACTGCATCGCTCGGCCGGGGGCATTGAGGCCGGCCTCGTCTTCGAGCGCGCGCAAGAGCCTGCGCATCGGCTCGCGGAAAGAGTCGTCACCGAAGCCGTCGAGCCCGCTGCGGCGCCGCGCCTCCTCGAGAACGGCTTGCTCGGTGAGAACCTGGGTCTCGGACGCGCTCACGCCCCCGCGCTCTCCACACTCACCCGATCTCTTGCACCTACCGTGCCCACTGCGCCCTCAAAGTGCTCGACGATCTCCGTGAACAGGCGTGACGTGCTCCGACACGCCGACGACGACCACGCCGGCCCCTTGCCCCTCTAGCCGAGCCGCCCAGCCGTCGATACTGTCCACGGCGCGAGCGTGCACATGGGTGATACAATCGAAAGGAGTCTCGCCGTCGCCCAGCGACAACGTCCTGTATTGCGCACAGTCCATCGGCTCTCTCATCGCGCCGAGCAGCGCCGGCACCGCCTGTTCTTCGTACTCACTTACGAAGTCGCCGGTCGAAACGCCGGCCGGCCTTCTCACCAGCGCCGTTATCGAGGCGTGTCGTCCACCTCCGCCCCCAGGCGCTTCGCGAACGACTCTTCCGTCAATTTCGAAGAAGGTGTTGACTGCCTTGTCCATGAAGACCAGCTCGTCTCGCCGGATATCGTCACCCGCGTCTGAGGCCAGCGTCGTCAGGGTGTCATCGAAGGCACCGCGGTCGCGGTAGCAAAACTCCGTCAGGCAGTCGAAGGTTGGCCGGCCTACCAGTTCTTCGGTCACATGATAGCGCACGTAGCGTACCAGGCCGCTGAGGCGTGGCACCGCCAGAGGAACATGCACCTCCTCATAGTGAGCCCGGAACGCATCGCGCGAGAGATCCGCACGCCGGCTGATCAGCGCCAGAACCTTCACGCCGAACGCTCTTCCGAGGCCGCCCACCAGCGCTCTATATAGGCGACGATGTCGGCGGTCTCTGTGCCCATGGTGAAGACCTCTCCGATGCCGATCCGCCTTAGCTCGGCGGCGTCTTCTTCGGGGATCACACCGCCGGCGATCAGCAGCCGGTCGTCCACCCCCTGCTCGCGGAGAAGCTCGGCGACGCGCGGGAAATGCTGGATGTGCGCGGCCGAGAGGCTCGACATCCCGATCACGTCCACGTCCTCCTGCAGCGCCGTACGGACCACCATCTCCGGCGTCTGCTTGAGCCCGCTGTAGATCACCTCCATACCCGCGTCACGCAACGCCTTGGCGATGACAGTGACGCCGATGGTGTGTGCGTCCAGCCCGAGCTTGGCAAGCAAAACGCGTATTGGCCTCCGGTCCGTCATCACTCCCTACTACACTCCGCTTGTCAGCGAATCGGGAGTGTAGGTGCCGAACACCTCTCGCAAGGTGTCGCAGATCTCGCCGTGGGTGGCGTAGGCCTTGACGGCTTCCAAGATGGGCGGCACCAGGTTGTCGTCGCCCTCGGCGGCTTTCTTGACCCGCTCGAGTGCGCTGGTGACGTCGGCGCCATTGCGCTCGGCCCTCACGCGCTCGAGGCGCTCGATCTGCCGTCGCTCGCTGTCGGGATCGAGCTTGAAGATTTCTATCGAACGTTTCTCCGCCTTGCGCTCCATGAGGTTTACACCGACGAGCTTGCGCGTGCCGTCTTCGAGCTCGCTGTTGCGCTCGCACTGCTGGCGCGCAAGCTCACGCTGGAAGTAACCGCTCTTGATGGCCGCGAGCGCACCGCCCATCGCGTCGATCTTCTCTATCTCCTCGAAGACGGCGTTCTCGATGCGCTTGGTCATGGTCTCGACGAGATAGGAACCCGCGAGTGGGTCGACCGTGTCGGCCACGCCGGTCTCGTGGGCAACTATGTTCTGGACCGCCGCGCCTACCGCAATGGCCTCTTCGCTCGGCAGCGCATGGGCCTCATCGTGCAACGGTGTGGTCATCGCCTGGCCGCCCGTGCCCAAGACGCAAGCGAGCATCTGGATGGCGAGCCGGGTGATGTTGTTCAGCGGCTGCTGCAGCGTGAGCGACATGGTCCCTGGAGAAGCCATCAGCTTGAGACGCAGTGACTCCTCGCTCTTGGCCCCGTAACGGTCGCGCAACAGCTTCGCCCAGATCTTCCGGTAGGCGCGCAGCTTGCCGAGCGCCTCGAAGAAGTCCATGTCCACACCGGTAATGAAGCTGAAGTAAGGGGCCACCGTGTCCACATCCAGTCCGCGGGCGAGCACGCTGTCCAGGTACTCCAAGGCGATCGCGAAGGAGAACGCCAGCTCCTGGACTGGAT
>PIVZ01000982.1 GCA_003354045.1 bacterium | reverse complement strand
TTACGACGATCGGCCACGCGGCGAGACACCTCGATGGGCCCAGTGAGGATCTATTCGAGGCGATAAGCCTCCCCCGCGTGCTCAGCCTGGCCATTGCGGGATTCATCGCCTACCTCAT
Organism: bacterium; assembly: GCA_003354045.1. Taxonomy (GTDB): domain Bacteria; phylum Desulfobacterota; class Binatia; order UBA1149; family CAITLU01; genus PIVZ01. The sequence goes on along the minus strand of PIVZ01000982.1, from coordinate 1,066 downwards.
GGTCGCGGTGGCGGGATTCTTCCTGTTCCTCCCCGGCCTCGTTCTCGCAGGTGTGCTCTTTACGCTTCCGGCCTGCATTGCTTTCAGTGAAAAGAAGTTCAGCCTGCCGCTCGGAGAACCGTTTCGGATGGTCTCCGGCGCATTCGGCAGGCAGTTCGGCGTGTTCATGTCAGTGGCCGTTGTCGTCTTCGTCGGGAGCATGGTGATGATGGTGCCGATGACGATCGTGCAGATGGGCGGATTCCGGGTATTCGGGAACGGTGAGCCGGCGGAGATGTATCCGGCGCTGTTCTCGATGGGGTTTATGATCTACCAGGGCTTCGTGGCCCTGGTCGTTTCCCTGCTCTACCTGGTGCTCGGCTACGCGAGCGTCATCCTCTACCACAATGGAGATCGACCATGACCATCCGCCTGAAGCTCATACCGAACGGCCCGATCCTCCTCAGCGCCGAGGACGAGGAATTCCCGGCACTGAAGACCGCAGACGGCGGGGAGATAAGACCTGAGAAGACCGTCGGCCTCTGCCGCTGCGGACAGTCGGGGAACAAGCCATTCTGCGACGGCTCCCATAACGCGGCGGGCTACAGCGACGAGAACCGCTGCAAGAACGACGCGCTCCGGACCGAGGAGGCTTCGGGCGTGACGGTGCACTTCAACCGTTCGATCTGTTCGGGAGCGGGCGAGTGTGTTCGCGGCCTGCCGGCGGTGTTCGTGAGCGGCGCGGAGGACTGGATCCGGCCAGGCAAGGCGTCCGCGGACGAGGTGATCGCCACGGTGAAGAAATGCCCTTCGGGCGCGTTGACCTACTCGGTCGACGGCGAGCCTCACATCGTGGAATTGGGAGACGTGTCCGTGCGCATCGTGAAGGATGGCCCCTACGAGATTAAAGGCCCCGTTGAGTTCGAAGCTTCGAAGTGGAGCGAGAACGCCTCGCGCAGTTGCTTCGCTCTCTGCCGCTGCGGCAAGTCATCCAATGCACCGTTCTGCGACTACTCCCACGGCGAGCAGGGCTGGAAGGATTCGGAGTAAGCTCCCGCAATCCATGGCCTGTCGTCGCGACCGTCCC
>PIVZ01000981.1 GCA_003354045.1 bacterium | reverse complement strand
CGGTAGATGCCGTAGGCGTTCGCCGAGTCGGCCATCTCCATCGCCCTCGCAGCAGCCCTCGCTGCCCTCTGCTTGTCGTCAGCCATCGTAGCGATCAGCATCCGAACCTCCTCTCTGCCTCGCACTCTGCGTCGTAGGCGTAGTCTGCCTCGCCCCGGTCGCGCATGATCGCGCAGCCAGGATGATCTTCGTCCACGGGAACGAGTACGACCCGCCGCCCCGCGCACTCGTTACACTGGACGTCGTACGTTCCGCGGCGGTAGTCGTCGGCAAAGTCGGGATCCTCGTGCATCTCCCGAGCCGAGATACCGCGGCGATCAATGGACGGATTGACGTGCGTGCCCCGACCATCACAGGTCTCGCACACCTCGTACCGCGCCGGGATCTCGATCTCAGGAGCCCAGGCCGCTTCCTGTCTCGCTGGGCAGGTGGCGAAGTGGGAGAGCCTCCCCCCGTCGCCCGCCCCGCCCCTCGGGCACTCGCACACGTCGCCGGGGTCGTAGTTCTCCACGATCAACTTCATCCGGCCATGGTCGTGCTTCAACCACCCCGGGGCCTTACGATCACGCCGATCCATCGTAGTCCTCCAACAGCGAGAGCATCTCCCTCGCCAGGTCAAGGTCGTCTTCCGCCCACCGCAACTCGATCGCGGTGGGCATCGGCCAGTCGAGCCTCTCCCACTGGACCACTCGGTCGGCGGCCATTGCCGACTCAGTGATGGTCTGGTGTACCGGCCCGCGCATCGCCTCATCGGTGTACGTCCGCCCCAGCAGCCTTACGAACTGCCGAGCCCGCGACCTACCCCGCGCCGCCGCGGCCTGTCGTCGTAGCGACCCCATCAGTTCACCTCCTGACCGTCCACGGTGTACACCCAACCATCCGCGATCATCTGCTCATGCGTGGGTCCGTCCACAAGCAGCGCGCTCGCGTAGAATGCCGCTCCCGCGAAGGTCCTGGCGTCAGCGCGTCCCGGAAACACGAGCGTGTAGTCGTGGGCGTGCATCTCGCAGTCCACGATGTTGACCGACACCGTCACCGGCCCCACCCCGGGCGCCGCCGACCCCGAGTCAACGATGATCGGGAACGTCTCCGACCAGTCCGGATCCGCAACCACCGGCGCCCCGGCGGGCGTACCCGCGTCAGTGTACGAGATTAGGGGCTTGGCGTCTCCGTGGCCCCAGGAC
>PIVZ01000405.1 GCA_003354045.1 bacterium | reverse complement strand
TCATGACGAGAAGAACCTGATGCTCTCCGAACTCATTGCCAGGCTCGGCGCACCAGAATTTCCGCTACCGCTCGGTGTGCTACGGAACGCCGAAGGCGAGGCCTTTCCGGTTTACGAAGAAGAGGTCTACAAGCAGATCGAGCGCGCGCGTACAGAAAAGGGCGATGGCGATTTCGACGCTCTTTATGCAGGTGGCGACACCTGGGTCGTGGAGTAACTGCCGTGAGCGACGACGGAGAATTTATCGAAGAGTGTATTGCCGATCTGGAGCACGCCGAGCGTGGCAAGGTGTTTGACGAGCACCTCCTGCGTCGTCCGGTGACCGATCTGTTGCCGGCGGACCCGCTGGTGACAGAGGCCCAGACCTCGGCGCTAGAGGCCGTTTCGATGATGCAGGAAGCGCGAACCGGCTGCGTCCTCGTGGTCCGAGGCGGTAAGCTCAAGGGAATCTTCACCGAGCGAGACGTTCTGACCCGCATCGTCGGTCGGGGAGTCGATCCGGCCAAAGTGCCGGTACGAAAGGTCATGACGGCAGACCCTGAAACCCTGCGTTCGACCGATTCGGTAGCCTACGCGCTCAACAAGATGAGCCTGGGCGGCTATCGGCACGTGCCGCTCGTCAACAAGGCCGGGGCGCCGGTGGGCATTGTCACGGTGAAGGACATCATAATTTACCTCGTAAGCTTCTTCTCCAAGAGCGTTCTCAATCTGCCGACGCAGCCGCGAGGCAATTACACGAGAGAGCGGGAGGGCGCGTGAACCGCGCTCCGGCGAGTGCCACGGGCCGGGTGGGCGATGGCCGATGACAGATCCGGAGGTTGGGCCGAGGCCCTCTCTGGGGCTCTCGAGCAATTGCGGGTCGCCGAGACCCTCAAGGACCTGCGCGTCCAGGTCGAGGACTTGGTCGAGGATCTCGACGCACCTGACGGAGCGCACGCGGATGGTCGGGAATCGGAACACCGGCCGCGAAAACTCGACGATCAGCTATGCGCGCTCGGCCAAAAGGTCGAGGTCGCCGGCGACCTGCTAGCCAATCTTACCGATGCGCTGGAAAGCCAGGCCGAGCGCCTGGAGACGCTCGAGACTCAACTCGGCGACCCCGACGCAGAGGCCGACTGCCGTCTGGACAGCGAGCTGGGTGCCTGTCGCGATCGTCTGGAGGCTCTCACGGTCCAGCTCGGCGGGCTGGGGGAGTTGCAAAAGCGTGCGCTGGATAGAGCCGACCAGAGCGTGGCCGACCGGGCGCTCGTCGATGAGCTGGCCACTGACACTAGAGAGCGCCTGACGCGGTTCGCGGAGCGTACCGAGGAGCTCGAGCGTTCGGTTGCCGAAGTGCGCGCCCTGGCCGCCGAACGCGCCGCGAGGATCGAGGAGCTGGAGGGCTCGATGGCGGGGATCGAGAACGCGAGCGCCGGCAGGGTCGAGGAACTCGAGGTAGCTTTGGCCGAAAGCGAGCGCGCCCATGCCGGGCGGATTGCGGAGCTCGAGGCCGCCTTGGCCGAAGGCGAGCAAGGCCGCACCGGTCGGATCGAAGAGCTCGAGAGCGCCCTGGGCGAACACGCAAGGCGTCGTGAGGAGCTCGAGGCCGAGCTCGGTGCGCACGAGAAAGGGCCTGCTGTGGTAACAGGGCGCCCGGGACGGCGCCCGACGGTATTGGTCGTCGGTGGCGTGTCGCAGGTGCGGGCGCGGCTATGTCTGGAGCTTTCCAAGACTGGCTATCAGGTAGTGGCGGCGGGCACCGCGGAAGATTGCCTGGCCCGCCTGCGCCACCACCGGGTAGATGCGATGCTATTGAGCCGTACCGTGGCCGATGAGCAGGGCGCGGCGATTCGCACTGCCCTCGACGACGACTCGGCCTACTCGGCGCAAGAGGGGCTGGTCACGGTAATTTATGGTGAAGAGCGCGGTCCCGTGAGGCCCGAGGAGATCCAAGGTCTGCTTGCCGCGAGCGCGGCCCGCGACTACGTTGCTGCGGCCGGCGATACGCTCGCAGTGGTGAGCGCCCTGGTAAGACACATGCCGGCGATGCCGTCGTCCTGAACGCGGCGTCGGCCTAGGAGGAGAGGTCTACATCGATGAGTCCAAATATTCGCATTCCCATTCTTGTTGCTGCGGCCGCTGTCTGCTGGCTGCTTGCCGCGCCACAGGCCATGGCGCAGGGGACGAGTGTCCTGCACTCGGTGGCCGAGACCTATGAGATCAGCAAGTTTCACTACAACGCTCCTCAGTTCGATGGCTGGCGCCAGATCGACTCTGGCGACGCTTTGTTGCTCGTCTATGCCGAACAGGTGGATGACGTGGCGATCCGCACGCGTTGCTCGGTGGTAATGCGTGCCTATGAAATTGAAGACCCACGAGAGGTCAAGGACGCCGAGTGGCTGGCCCAGATAAGCCGCATTCAGCAGCTCGAGACGCGCGCGGAGCACGTCGTGTCCGACACTCCGGTGGAGCGGGTATCGGCCGACAGCGGCCTGTACCGCTTCAAGATAGTATCGAAGGAGGACTCCACGCCAGATGGGCGGCACGAGCTCTTCTATGTGGTGTTAGCGCCGGACAAGAGCGAGTATGTGGTGGTTCATTTCGTGAGCGAGGAGTCGGGGTTCGATGGCGAGCTCTACTTCCAGCAGTTCTACGGGTCGCTGGCCTCGCTCGAGTTTGCAGGGCCGAAAGCCAGTGAGGAGACGGAGAGCGAGCCGGCTGGTGAATGACGGGGCTAGCGGACAGGGCAACACATGAGTGAAGACAGCCAGGGCCGCAGTGCGGAGGGCCTCAGCGACCGAGTCGTCTTGGTCGACGACGAGGCGAACATCCGAGAGACGGTGGCATTCATCTTGGATGCCGAAGGAATCGAGGTGGAGACGGCCTCGGACGGCGTCGAGGGGCTCTCGGCGGTAAAGCGGCTCAGGCCCAAGGTAGTCCTGCTCGACGTGATGATGCCGCGTATGGACGGCTACGAGGTGTGTCGGTCGATTCGGTCAAATGCCGACCTCGGCGGTGTGTTCGTGTTGATTCTGACAGCGAAGGGGCAGAAGGCGGACGAACTCAAAGCCATGGAGGTGGGAGCCGATCTCTACCTCTCCAAGCCTTTCGATGACGAGGTCGTGTTGCGAGTCATCCGCGCAGTCTTTGCCGGCGAGAGGACATCACTCGGCCGCTGACTCGGCATCCATCAGGTCAATCATCTGCGCACCGGCTTCCATGTCGCCTTCGATCTCTATACGCTCGCTGGCTACGGCGAAGCGTCCGTCGATCTCACCATCGGCGATGGCGATGAGGTCGTCGGTCGTGAGGCTTATGCACACATCGGCGTCACCCTCGTAGTCGCTCTGCCAGTTGGCGCCTTCCGATGAGAGCGTGAGCAGAAACTGGCCGCCCCCTTCGCCGGCAAGCTTGAAGAGGTAAGTCTTGGCCGTGGTCGCTCCGGGAGCCCCGTGGAACTCGAAGTCAGCAAAGATCTCTGCGAGGCGTGCCGCGTGGTCGAGGGGTTGGACTTCTGTTTCGGTAGTCATGGGGCCTATTTAGAACGTGCGTGAGTGGTCGGCAAGCAAGTGCTTCACGGCGAGCGGTACCGGTCGGTGGGAATTGAGCTGATTCTGAGATCGCGAGTCGTCGCAGGACTGGCCGTTGCGGCGTTGGCAGCGGTCGTCATCGGGGTCAATCTCGGCGGCTATACCCTGTGGGATCCTGACGAGTCGAAACACGCCGAGATCGCCCGCGAGATGCTGGTCCAGGGGCGCTGGCTGGAGCCGACGATCAATTTCGAGCCCTATCACGACAAACCGTCCCTGTTCTACCTGATCGTGGGTCTCAGCTACAGACTCTTCGGCGTTACCGAGCTTGCCGCTCGGCTGGTGCCGGCACTGGCCTGTTGGCTTTCGGTCCTCGCCGTATACCTGTACGCGGCCTTCTCTGCGCCACCCCGCGCGCCGGCGGAAACCGGCGAAGGCCCGAGGAGCCCGGACCCGGCGATCGCGGGCGAGGGCCCGTCGAGCGGCCTCGTCGCGTGTCTTCTCCTGCTATCCTCCGGCTACTTTGTTTTCATAGGCCGCTTCGTGAACCTCGATGCGCCGGTGAGCTTTCTGACCTCGGCGTCGGTTCTTTACCTGGCCCACTGGCTGCGCCGAGCCGGCGATGGCCCGAGTATTTACCCTTTCTACGTTCTCGCGGGCCTGGCCGTCCTCGTAAAGGGGCCGATGGCGCTGGTGCTGACGGGCATTCCGGCCCTCTTTGTCTTGGCCACCGGCGAGGCCAAGCTTTCCGATCTGAAGCTCCTGCGCGGCAGTGCCGTTGTCGCGCTCATAGTGGCCCTGTGGGCGTTGCCGGTGGCGGTGGCGCATCGACTACCTGCGAGAGTTCCTGTGGGAGCACAACCTGCGACGCTACTTCGCGGGAGACCCCAGGTACCACAGCAGCAAGCCCGCTCTCTTCTTCGTGCCGGTTCTGCTGGTCGGGCTGCTGCCCTGGACAGCGCTGGTGCCGCAGGCCCTGGCAAGAGCGTGGCGTGAGCGGGGAGCGGAGCGCCTTCTCGCCGTTTACGCGGTCTGGGTGGTCGTTTTTTTCTCTTTATCGAGCGGCAAGCTGGCCAGCTACATCCTGCCCGCAGTGCCGGCCTTCGCTGTACTCGTGGCGCGCTGGTTGGTCAGTCGCCGTGGCGACCAAACCCACCGTGGCAGGTTGGCTGTCTCGGCGGCGGCCGGGGTTTTCTCGCTTTTGCCCGTCGTTGCTGTGGTCTTGGCCCAAGGTCGCTACGACGGCGCCTACCCACACGCCCTGGTGTTCGTGCCCGCGGCGGCGGCCGGCG
>PIVZ01000404.1 GCA_003354045.1 bacterium | reverse complement strand
ATTTTCCCTCCAATATCGACGGCATCAGCCTGAGCTCACCCGACGTAGCCGGAGCCAGGCGCAAACTGTGGCTTCCCGCCAAGGTCGCCACGAGGGACCTCGCCGGTCCGAACGCCCGCGGCGCTGATCGCAGGGTCTCCGAGCTGCCGCTCGCGCGGGCTCGCTTCATGGTCTTCTTCCTGGCCGGCACCTGCGTGGCCTTCTTCACGGCGCGGGCGCTCATGGACGGCACCCTCTCGGGGCCGGCCCAGGCGTTCCGCCTCGTGAACCTCGCCGTCCTGCTCGCGGTCGCACGCGCTCTCTACATGGTTCCCCGCAGGCTCACGCCGGAGCTGGCTGCGCTTTTGGCGACGGCCGTCTCCATCACCTGCGCGTCGATCGTCTGCACCTTCGAAGGCGACATCGCCAACGCGGCCATCGCGTCTATCGGCGTAACGCTCGGCACGGCGAGCTTCATGCCCTGGTCGGTTCGCCACCAGGTCGTACTGGTCGTGGTCGCGGCAGTCGGCCTGCTCGGCAACCTGATCGCTCTCGGCGGACTCGAAGGAAGCATCGCCTCGGGAACGGCAGCGTCGGCCGCACTGGCGTTCTGCGCCGCCGTGCTCATGACCGCGAGCCGCGAACAGGACTCCGCCCGGATGCGTGCCGAGGAAGCGCGCCGCCGCCGTGCCGAAGCCGACCTGCGGCTCGCCAACGAGGTGCTCGAAGAACGCGTGCGCGAGCGCGCCGCGCGCACGAGCGCCGCCGTCGAGGAACTGCGCGCGTTCACCTACTCGGTCTCCCACGACCTGCGGAGCCCCCTGCGCGCAATCGACGGGATGACGCGCATCCTCGAAGAAGACCACGCCAACGTGCTCGACACGTCAGCAACAAGCTGTCTCACGCGCGTAAAACACGCCGCCCGCCATATGGACCAACTGATCGATGCCCTGCTCGGGCGTAGCCGCGTCGGCCAGGCCGAGCTTCGCCGCGACCACGTCGATCTGTGCGCGCTCGCCGAACGGACCATCACCGACCTGCGTGAGACCGAGCCCGGCCGACGAATCCAGTGGGCCCGCCCCGACGCCCTCCCGGTACTCGCCGATCGTGCCCTTGCCGCGGTCGCGCTCGAGCATCTGCTCGTCAACGCCTGGAAGTTCACGCGAGAGAAGCACGATGCCCGCGTAGAGCTCGGCGTCGTCCGGCGCCGCGGCCGCACCGAGTACTTCGTGCGCGACAACGGCGACGGCTTCTCCATGGGGGATGCCGGCAAGCTGTTCGAGAACTTCCAGCGCCTGCACGGCGAAGACTACGAAGGCACCGGCATCGGGCTGGCAACGGTGCGCTCGATCATCGAGCGCCACGGCGGCGAGGTCCGTATCCAAAGCGCCCCCGGCCGGGGCACGACCGTCTACTTCACGCTCGACGCCGACGGCGGCTGAGCAAGCGTCCTTCCATCAAGGCACTCCCGCCAGGACGGAAGCGAGTGCGTTAGCAGAGGTCGAGCGAGGCTGTCACCGCGCAACTTCGCCTCAGTCGGAATGGGTGTCCACGCGCGATGGGTTTCGCGGCGGGTTCACGGGCCCGGCCCGCGGCTGCCGAGACTAGTGAGCCGCCACCGCTGCCGACAACTCCGAGCCGCGCAGGAGAACGTCCAAGGCTCGTTCGCTCCCTTGCAGCAACTTGCGTGCGCTGGCCTCGGCGGCTCGCGCATCACGTCGCCTGGCTGCATCGGCCATTGCCGCGTAGCTGTCGAGCTCAGCGGCCTCGGAGGTAAGCAACTCGGTAAACAGGCCGGGGCACTTGTCGTAGCTTTCCTGCAGGCAGTTGAAGGCAAGCCTGTAGGCGATGTTCTGCGACGCATTGACCAAGCACTCCCAGAACTCGCGCGCGAGCCCGATCAACTCCTCTACGTCGTCGCCGGCCTCCTCCATCGCCTCGACTATGTCGGCCAGGCTTGCGCTGAGCTCGCGCGGAGAACGCTCTACCGCGAGTCGCGCAACATCGGGAGCCATCAGACAACGCATCTCGATGACGCTGCGTACGGCCATCGGATCGAAGTTGTCGTCGGCGCTCGCGACCAGAGTTCCGAGCAGGTCGAGTCCGGCTGTGTTGCGATAGTCGAGCACGCGCGAGCTTCCGCCGTGACGTACCGAAACCAATCTGGCCTGCTCGAGCCGTTTGAGCGCCTCGCGCACGGCGCTCCGGTTCACTCCGAGCGCCTCGCACAGCACCCGCTCGGCGGGTAGCGCTGCACCGGGCTGCAAACGGCCGCGAACGATCTGGTCGCGGAGCTGCTCGTAAACCGATTCGGAAACAACTTGGCGGCGGACTGGCTTCAAAGTGGTCATGACAATTCCCTGCCCTGCGTTAGGATGGCGCGATCATACAGGAACGAACGTACGTTGGTCAACTGGTCAGACTAACATTCTCGCCGTCGTGCCTGCAGTCGATCTCCGCCACGAAACGAGGCGGCAACAAAATATAAGCAATATTCGCTAGTTATAGGCGTCTATCATCTCCGGCCGGGGCCGGTTCGAGGTTGCACCATAGAACTTGTTCCACCCTAAATCAAAGCCCGATTTACGATAACGCGTTATCGTACAAACCCCTCGCAAAACTGTTATTGACAGTCCTGTCTATATCGACAATACTGTCGATATAGACAGGCGGACATGCCGAAGATCGTAGACAGGGAAATGCAACGCACCAGCATCCGTGAAGCGGCCCGTCGGGTGTTCGCGCGACGCGGGGTGGCCGGCACCGGACTCGTACACGTTGCAGAGGCGGCCGGCATGGGCCGGTCGAGCCTCTACCACTACTACCCCGACAAGGCCTCCTTGGTTCGCGATGTCGCACGGGAGCTGCTCGAAGACGAGGCGCAGCTGTTCGCGGCAGTCGCCAGCGCCAGTGGAAGTCCGCAGGCCAGACTCGAGCGGCTGGTGGCGACCGTAGCCGACCTCTTCAGCGAGCTGCGCGGGTTGGGCCGAATGATACTTCAGCTCTGGGCAAGCGACGTGCGCCGCTTCCGGCCCTACTTCCGGCGCATTCGCGAACAGCTCGCCGAACTGATCGAGCAGGGACAACGGGAAGGAGAGATGGATCCCGAGCTGAACCCGGAGCTCACCGCCGCAGCAGTGATCGCTCTGCTAGACGGCATGTTACTCCAATGCTTCGTCGATCCCGTCTCATTCAGCGACAAGGATGCCGTGCGTGAGATGATGGTCGGTGCAGTGAACAAGGTGGTGAAGCCATGAGCTCTTTGGCTTTGATGCGAATGCTTGAAAGCGCCCCACAGCGCTATGACGTCGGCATGCGAATCATAACCTTCGGTGTCGTGACCTCGGCCCACGAGGCGGTCGCGGCGGCCGCAGTCACGAGCCCCGGGATGCGGGTCCTCGAGATCGGCTGCGGCACCGGCGCGGTTACCGAGAGGCTGGTCGAAAGAGGCGCAAGGGTCACGGCCATCGATCAAAACCCGCAGATGATGGAGCAGGCCCGTGCGCGGCTTTCCGAGGCTCCCGAGGAAGCGGTTACTTGGATCGAGAAGACCGCGGCCGAGATCGACTCCCTCGAGGCCGAAGGCTTCGACGCGGTTGCCAGCAGCTTCTGCCTGTCCGAAATGTCGGCAAGCGAGCGCGGTTACGTGCTGCGCGAGGCGGCGCGGCGGCTCAAACCGGGCGGCGTGCTTGCAATCGCCGACGAGGTCAAGCCGCTCCGGACCTGGCAGCGCATTCTTCACGCCTTGCTGCGCGGACCTCAGGCGCTGGCGGGTTGGCTACTTGCCGGCACCGTCTCGAAGCCCGTCCCGGGACTCGGCGCGGAGATCAGCGCAGCCGGTCTTCACATCGAGCACGAACAGCGCTGGCTGCTTGGTGGCTTTGCCGTCTTCGTCGCTCGCAAGAAGGAATGAGTATGCAACACTCGAGGCTCGCCAATCTCGTCCGTGAGTTTTTGCAAGCGGTCTTCCGCTTGCTGCCTTGGCCGACCGCCACCGGCCTGCGACGGGTAGGCTCTCCGGATTCGGAAAGCCCTGTCATCGTGACGGCCAACTACGACCTCACCGTGCGCCGGCTGATGCATGCTCTGCGCGAGCTGGACGCGTGGGTGGTGGTCGCTCCCTCGAGTGGTATCAACGTCTGGTGCGCCGCCTCGGGCGGACATCTGACCACCCACCAGGTGGTCACGGCGCTGAAGACGTCGGGAATCGAAGAGCACGTCAGCCAGCGCCGTGCGATTCTTCCCCAGCTCTGCGCCACCGGTGTCATCGGACGCGACGTTGCCCGTCGTTGTGGGTGGAAGGTGCGCTTCGGCCCCGTCTACGCCGAGGATATACCACGCTACCTCGCCGCCAAGGGCAAAAAGACCGACGAGATGCGCCATGTACACTTCGGACCCGTGGAGAGGGTGGAGATGGCCGCTTCGTTGGGCGGTCCCATGGCACTGCTGGTCGGCGGGCTCGCGGCTTGGCTCGCTCCCGACTGGTGGCTACCGCTCGTGGGCTTGGTACTCGCACTCTCGCTCGTCGTGTTCTTCGGCTACGAGCGTGTCCCCGAACCGAGCCGGCTGATCGTCGGCGCTGCCGCGACCGTCGTGGTCCTGCTGGTGGTAATACTCGCCGAAGGCGGCGTTGGCGCACTGGCCACCGCGGGGGTAACGACCGCACTGATCGTCGGCGTGCTGACCTACGACTACACGGGCGCGACACCGACGGCAGGCGGCAGCCACTTCGAGGAGAAAGCCTGGCACATCACCCTCGATGCCGAACGCTGCAAAGGAATCTACGCGTGCTGGGAGGTCTGCCCCGAGGCCTGCTTCGAGAAGCGCGA
>PIVZ01000403.1 GCA_003354045.1 bacterium | reverse complement strand
CACCGTCGTCGGCCGGCGGACTCGCGCACTCGAGATCTACCCGGCACTCCCTGGCGCCATTACCGGAGCAGACGCCGCAGTCGTGCTCGGTAGCACACTCACGCCCGGGATCGTTCTCGCAGGTCCCGCCGCAATACGGGCAGGGCTGGAAGGTGAGGATGCCGAGGAAGACCTCGGTCCGCAGGTTCGCCGAAATCTTACCACGGCCGAGATCGACGTCGGCGGTCCCCGAGACGTCCTCGTGGAACTTGTTCAACACGCAGGCCGGTACGCCGCCCGAAGATAGCGGGAACGGAGCGCCGAAGTAGCAGTTGCACTCGGCACCGCCGCAGTCGTCGTCGTCCGGGCCGAAGGGCTCGTCGCAAAGGGTGCGATTGTCGCCGGCGCAACGACAGAAGTCGCTCGACGGATCGATGCCCGTTACCTCACACTCTCCGCAAAGCGGGCCGCCGCTCGGGCAATCCAGGAAACCAAGGCTCGTGACCGCATCGTTGATGTCGGCGTTATGGGCCGCACCCTTCCAACCGCTATCAAGGCTGGTAGCAGTGACGCAGCGACCGAGCGCCTGATTGCAGGAACCGGCCACGCAATCACCGTTGGTCTCGCACAGGGCACCGAAGCCGGCCAAGAGAGTCAGTTCGCCACGGTCCGGGCACAGGTGGGAGCACTCGCACACGTCAGCACAGCTCTCATTGCTCGCGCACCCGGCATCGTCGTCGCCGTCGCAATCCTCGCTGCTATCGGCGATCCCGTCGCCGCAGAAGGGCAGCAGGCAAGTAACCGGACGGCACTGGTCAGGGCCGTTACCGTTGGCCCCGCCGTCATCGCATTCCTCGGCATTGCTGGGATCGATCACGTCGTCCCCACAGTGTGGATTCAGGCAATCGGTGCGACAGGCATCGGATTCACTGTCGGAATTCGAGTCGCCATCGTCACACTCCTCGGGGGTGTCGTCAACACCGTCTCCGCAGTAGGCCTCCGTGCAGTCAATCCGGCAGGCGTCGGGCTCACTGTCGGAGTTGCTGTCGGCATCGTCGCATTCCTCCGGCTCGGTTATCACTCCGTTACCGCACAGCGTGCAGCGGCTCGTGCAACCATCACCTTCATTCGTGTTGCCGTCGTCGCATTCCTCGTCCACGTCGTTGGTGACCCCGTCGCCGCAGAACTCGTCGATGCAGCTGGCATCGCAGCCATCGCCATCGACGGTATTGCCGTCGTCACACTCCTCATTGCCCGCGTCGTTGGTAACACCATCGCCGCAGAACTCGTCCACGCAGTTCGAGTCGCAGCCGTCGCCGTCATCCGTATTGCCGTCGTCGCACTCCTCGTCCACATCGTTGGTTAGCCCGTCGCCGCAGAACTCGTCCACACAGTTGGCGTCGCAGCCGTCCCCGTCGATGTTGTTGTCGTCATCGCACTCCTCGCCGGCATCGGCGATGCCATCGCCGCAGAAAGGCAGCAGGCAAGCATCCAGGCGGCACTCGTCAGGGCCGTTTCCGTTGGCCAGGCCATCATCGCACTCCTCGGCGTTGCCAGGATCGATCACACCGTCTCCACAGTGTGGGTTCAGACAATCGGTACGACAGGCATCAGATGCGCTGTCGGAATTCGAGTCGCCGTCGTCACACTCCTCGGGGGTGTCATTGACGCCGTCTCCGCAGTAGGCCTCCATGCAGTCAGTCCGGCAGGCGTCGGGCTCACTGTCGGAGTTGCTGCCGGCAGCGTCACATTCCTCCGGCGCGGTTATCAATCCGTTGCCGCATAGCGTGCAGCCACTCGTGCAACCATCACCTTCATTCGTATTGCCGTCGTCGCATTCCTCGTCCACGTCGTTGGTTAGCCCGTCGCCGCAGAACTCGTCGATGCAGCTAGCATCGCAGCCGTCACCGTCGACGGTGTTGCCGTCGTCACACTCCTCGTTGCCCGCGTCGTTGGTGATGCCATCGCCGCAGAACTCGTCCACGCAGCTCGAGTCGCAACCGTCACCGTCGGCCGCGTTGCCATCATCGCACTCCTCGTCCACGTCGTTGGTTCGCCCGTCGCCGCAGAACTCGTCGATGCAGTCAGCATCGCAACCGTCACCGTCGACGATACCCCCGTCGTCGCACTCTTCGTTCACGTCGTTGATGATACCGTCACCACAGAACTCGTCGATGCAGTTGCTGTCGCAGCCGTCGCCGTCGGCCACGTTGCCGTCGTCACACTCCTCGCTGTTGCCGGGGTCAGCTACGCCATCGCCGCAGGTGGGCAGCTCGCAGGGGCCGCCGATTCCGCTACCGTCGCGGCACTCGTCCGGACCGTTGCCGTTGTTGTCACCGTCATCGCATTCCTCGGTACCGCCGTTGTTGATGACGTTGTCGCCACAGAATTCCGTTTTGCAGACATCGTCGCAGCCGTCGAGGGCGGCGGTGTTGGCATCGTCGCACTCCTCGTCATTGCTCGGATCGACGACATCGTCGCCACAGTAGGGATTGCGGCAATCGGTGCGGCAGGTATCGGACAGGGTATCCGAGTTGTCGAGCCCGGCGTCACACTCCTCGCCAACCTCCTGACGGCCGTTGCCGCACACGGGATCGCTCGGGAAAGAGACGTCCACGTAGCGCGGGGCCTGCTCGCGGTTGAGGTCGAAGAGGCATTCACCGATGTCGAAAACGCGAAACGGCGGGCCTGTGCCGTCGGGACAGACCTGCTGGTAGCCCAGGGAGTCGAAATCCGAGGTGTAGCACACACTCGGGATCTTGCTCAGAGTCTTGTAGGCGCTGACGATCCCATTGTCGGTCTTCGCGTCACCGGTTCCGAGACCGTAAGGCGGGATATCGTCGCGGCACGCGACATCCTCTCGCAACCGGCCTCTTTCCTGCTTGAGCAGGCATCGTTGTCTGGTGCGCAGCAATGCCTGGTGCATGGTCGCGCCGACCGCTGCCACACGTTGCACACAGCGCCCCTCTCCACCGCTCAGGAAATGGTCGATCGGCGGGAAGTAGGCGCCGAGCAGCAAAGTCGTTACGACCTCCTCGGCGGTGTTGACGATACACTCCTCGAGCCTGAAGACATCGAAGGAATCGGGCGCGGGGTCCGGGCAGGGTCCCGGGTAGTCGAGCAGCACCAGGCTCACCCCCGTGCAGCTACGCGGCAGCGCGGCGCTAAGGCGCGACGACAGCTTGCTCAACCGCTTCTGGAGTTCGGCATCCCCGGCGCCGGTCAAACAATCGGTCGCCGGCGAGATCTTGCCTTTGATGATTCGGTGCTGGCAGCGCTGGCGCGCATCCATTACGCCCCGCAGGTATGTGCGTGCCGACTTCTCGATTGTAGCGCGGCAGCGCAACTCCGTTTTGGTGAGCTGTGCCGAAGCATCGGAAACCATCATCGGGCCGGCACTGGACAGTAGCGTCAGGCCGAGCCCGCCAAGGATCAGTTTATCAAGTCCCTTCATAGCGTTGCCGTGCAGACGGTTTGCCCCTTACGAGGACCCCGGTTGTATGGTGGCGGTCAATTACAGAAAAAGAAGCTGGTGGCTCACGAGATCATCCCTCATGCGGAGTATCGGATAGAGGCCCTACGATAGTCAACCCCCTAATGGTGCGGTATGTGATCCAGCACACATCAAACGCAAAGCGCCCTTCTTCGTCGGTGCGAAGAAGGGCGCTTGCCGCTCTATCCGTCATGTCTGGCTCGGCGGCCTATTCGGTCGGGCAGCCGCCGACGCCCGGGATGTACTCAACGTTCGGGTCATTGGCGCAGAACGTCCGCGAGGCGGCCTGATTGACGACCCGGCCCGGACCGGGAAGCCCTGCGGCAATGTTGATGCCCGCGTTGGCAGTGGCCGGGACACAGAACGTCGCTGCTCCTATCGGGAAGTTCGGATCAGGCTGGCCGATGGCAATGATCGGATCGAGGAAGCAAGTGCGCTTCTCCTCGAGCGTGCAGCCGCCACCACAAATGCCGATCGTGTTGCAGAAACAGTCGGCATTGGTGAAGCAGGTGAGGACACCCTTGCCGTTGGCCTTCAAGACCTCGTCGCAGAACAAGGTGCGGTCGAATTCGCCGCCGCACTCACCACGGATGCCCTGTCCGTTAATGTCGACACACTCTCCGTCCGTACAGTTATTGGGAAGCGGAGCCGCTCCGGGGATGCCCGGGGCAGAGGTAGCGCTGCACTCGGATAGCTGGCAGTCGCCGCCGTCCAGGTCCTCGCAGTCCGCGTTGGTCTCACAGTCCTGAAAGAAATCGTTCTGACAGCGGAAGATGCCGCCGAGACAGGCGCCCCCATCAACAGACTCGCAGTCTGCGTTGTCGTTGCACTCCGTGTTGGCAACGTCCTCACATGCACCACCCTGCCAGGCGCAGTCGGTGTTCGAGCTACATCCCTGGCTCACGTCCTTCGTGCACATCTTGCACGGGCACATCTTGCTGGGATCCCCCGGGGTGCACTCGAGATTGGCTTCCAGGGAAACCTCGCCTGTCTCCTGGGTGAGCTGGATTACCAATCCGTCCCCGGGGGTCACGTCCTTGCCGGCAGACGGGAAGCAGTCGAGGCTCATCGGGGCGCCGCCGGGCTTGCCGCTACGCGCGGGGAAGGAAGTGGCGTAGCCATGGACGTCACAGTCCATGCCGTCGTTGGGACCGTCGACACACAAGCCGCCGCGTATGCCGTCGTTGGCCACCGGGTCAACGTTGCAGGCGGAATAGGTGCACACACCGTCGTCGGCCGGCGGACTCGCGCACTCGAGATCTACCCGGCACTCCCTGGCGCCATTACCGGAGCAGACGCCGCAGTCGTGCTCGGTAGCACACTCACGCCCGGGATCGTTCTCG
>PIVZ01000980.1 GCA_003354045.1 bacterium | reverse complement strand
CCACATACCGCCGAGTAGGCAAAGTGCGATTAGAGCGATGCATGTGAATGCCTCGACATGCACGGGCGTCGTTCGGCGGGTGAGGAGATAGAGAATGATCCCGGGCACCGTGGTCAGCGCCACGTAGGTCATCGGCGCGATCCGGGCCCCTGACTCGTCATAGCGAAAACCGAGAAGACCCATCAGCCCGATCGCGATCAAGATCGCAACTATGCCCAGATGGACACGAGGGACGAAGATCTCCCGTGACTTCTCTCTCGCGCGAACACGGACTTCTGCCTCGGTGGGCTCGGCCAGGAACGCATGCGACGAAGCGAAGGCCTCCTGTGCCGACAGCTCTTCTCTGCCCGCTCCCGAGAGAGACGATGTTTCACCGTCAGCCATCGCTACCCCTGATACGTCAGCGGAACCGTGTTGAGCATCGCTTCAGTGGAGCCGAACATACGCCTGCAATGTGCCACACTGTGGGCCCTCTGGCCAAAAGCCGCGCGCACATCTTCCATGTGCACCGCGCCTTGCCTGTCACGTGCCGAGTCAACTCTGCAGCACGGCGGTCTGCTATACGCGATCAGCTGAGCCCGCCAACGGCCCCGCCGCCGCCTCGCGCCGTGCTGGCTGCATGAGCGGCTGGCAACGGTCGTGCCGGCGGCGCTATGATCAAGACAGCGATGCCGCCCGAGAAGAAGCTGCTGGTTCTCATCAGCCCCTCGCCGAAGGGGAAACACTTCGGCACTGCGGGGCTGGGCATTCCCGCACTGAATCTTGCTTACGTCGCGGCCATGGCGCCCGAGCACTGGGACGTTCGTTTCATCGAAGAGTCCTGCGAGGGGCTCGACTATCCCGAGGCGGATCTCGTGGCCTTGACAGCCGTCACTGCGGTTGCGCCGAGGGCCTACGAGATAGCGAAGAAGTACAGGGAGATAGGCGTGCCGACGGTGATGGGGGGCCCGCATGCCTCTGTACTACCGGATGAGGCACTCGGGTACGTCGATGCGGTCGTAATCGGCGAGGCCGAGCCGGTGTTTCCCGACTTGATACGCGATTTCGAGAAGTGCGACATGCAGCGCACGTATGAGGCGCCGCTGCTGCCGATGGAGAACTGGCCGAAGGCGCGCTACGACCTCATCGAAGAGAAGTTCGTACTCGGCTCGGTGAATACGACACGTGGTTGTCCTTACCGCTGCGAGTTCT
>PIVZ01000402.1 GCA_003354045.1 bacterium | reverse complement strand
CGAGCGCGACGATGTCGAAGCTGACCGTTCACCGGCCATGATGGGCGAGGTGGTCTCGCTGGCCGAATGGTTGGAGACCCGTTGGCGGATCAATCGCGAGTTCGAGCGCCGAGGCCAGGGCACCAAGCGCATCGAGCTGGATGCCGACATGCTCGAGCGCCTCGAGTCTCTCGGCTACGTCGGCGACTAACCCAGGCGTTCAGATCGCGGCAGCGCTCGCCGCTTCGACGCGCGGCACTCGAACCAGCGAACGAGACAGCTCAGAATCCCTGCAGCGTCGCGAAGCGGTCGCGATGGAACGCCGCATCGCCGAACGTCATCTCGCAAGCGCGCGCCCGCTTGGCGTAAAAGCCGATATCGGCCTCATCGGTCATGCCAATGCCCCCATGCATCTGGATGCCCTCGTAGCCGATCAAGACGGCCGCGTCCGAACAGCGCGCCTTCGCCACAGAGATGAGCTCCTGGGCATTGGAGGCTCCTTCGTCAAGCGCCGTGCAGGCCGCCAGGACGGCCGAACGTGAGAGCTCGATCTCCACGAACATTTCGGCGGCACGGTGCTTGAGCGCCTGAAAGCTGCCGATCGGCACTCCGAACTGCACTCGGGTCTTCAGGTACTCCATCGTCATCTCGAAAGCGGCGAGCATGCCGCCGAGCATTTCGACGGACAGCCCCGCGGTCGCCCTGTCGATGGTGTCTTCCAAAGCACCGGCGCCCTCGCCTTCGGCGCCGAGAAGCGCCGCCGCCGGCACCTCCACCCCCGAGAGACGAACGACCGTGGCCCTGCGCAGATCCATCGTCGTTTGCGGAACTATCTCGACACCCGGCGTTTCCCTGTCGATGAGGAACAGGCTGATGCCCCCTCGGTCGCCGGCCTCGCCCGCGGTTCGCGCCGACACCACCAGCTTGTCGGCCGTCTGGGCGTCGAAGACCAGGGTCTTCTCGCCGCTCAGCACATAGCCGGCCTCGCTCTTCTTGGCCTTGGTAGCGCAGCCAAACAGGTCATAGCGCGCCCCGCGCTCGTGGTAGGCCAGTGCCAGCAGCACAGAGCCGTCGGCCACGCCCGGCAGCACCTCGTTCTTCTGCTCCTCGCTGCCGGCGAGCAGAACGGCGTTGGCGCCAAGCAGAACCGTTGACAGCAACGGCTCGGGCACCAGGTTGTGTCCACATGCTTCGAGCACGCAGGCCATGTCCACGTAGCCCATGCCGAGACCGCCGTGTTCCTCGGGAATCAGAATCGACTGCCAACCGAGCTCCGCCATCTGTCGCCACATGTCGCGGGAGAAACCCGTCGGGTCGTCAGTGTCGCGAAGCTGCCGCACCCGCCTGAGCGGCGACTCCTTCTTCACGAAATCGTCCGCCGTGTTCTTCAGTAGTTGCTGGTCTTCGTTCAGAACCAGTGCCATCGCTATCTCCTGGAAATCAGTCGGGTAGGCCAAGCACGCGCTTGGCGATTATGTTGAGCTGGATCTCGGAGGTTCCACCCTCGATCGAATTGCCTCGTGCACGCAGCCAGGTGCGCGTAAGCTCGGCCTCTTCATCGGTGAATCCATCTCCTTCCCAACCGCACCCCTGCGGCCCGAGAATACCCACGCTCAGCGCGGAGCGGTCCTTGTTCAGCTCGGTCGCGTAGTACTTGAATATCGACGATTCCGCCCCCGGCTGATGGCCCAACTTCATGCCCTCTTTGGTGCGTGCGAGAGTCAGGTCCAGACAGGCCTTGTTCATGGTGAGCTGGGCGATCTGGTCGCGGATCACCGCGTCACCAACGCGGCCGCCCTCGTCACAGCCCAGGTACTCCCGCGCCAAATCCACGAGCTGGTTGCGGTTCTCGCCCTCGTTGAAGGCCTCGCTGATCATGCTGCGCTCGTGGCCCAGCAGTGCCTTGGCCATGGCCCATCCGTTGCCCTCACCGCCGATGACGTGGTCCCTCGAGGTGCGCACGTCCTCGAGGAATGTCTCACAAAACGGTGAGTAACCGCTGATGAGCTTGATCGGCTGTACGGTCACGCCCGGTTGATCCATGTCCACCAGAAGGAAGCTGATGCCGGCGTGCTTGGACGCCTCGGTATCGGTGCGGGCAATGAAGAACATGCAGTCGGAGGCATCCGCGTAGGAGGTCCATACCTTCTGGCCGTTCAACACATACTCGTCGCCATCGACCACCGCCTTGGTCTGCACGTTGGCCAGATCGGAGCCAGCTCCCGGCTCGGAGTAGCCCTGGCACCAGCGGATCTCCCCGCGGCAGATCTCCGGCAGAAACCGAAGCTTCTGCTCCTCGGTGCCATGCTCGAGGATCAAAGGCCCGATCATGGTCAGGCCGAAGCCCACCAAGGGCGGCTTGACGCGCAGCCGCCGCATCTCCTGGGCAAGGATCTTGGCGTCCGCCTTGGAAAGGCCGCCACCGCCGCACTCCTCGGGCCAGGTCGGCGCCGTCCACCCCTTCTCGGCCATGAGGTCGAGCCATTGCTTGGTTTCCGGGTTGGGGAAGGTCTCCTTGCGACCTCCCCAAGTCAGTACGTCTCCGCCCAGAGTGGGGTTCGCCGCTTCTCCCTCGGACCATCGCATCGAGGGCGGGCAGTTCGCATCCAGCCACTCGTGCGTCTCCTTACGAAAGGTCTCTGCATCGCTCATAACGGCGGGAGTCTAGCGGCACGGGGGCACCAAGAAAAGCGCGCGGCAAGGGCTATGGAGGCTCAGCGTGTGCGCTGAGCAGTCTCGGAGGAGCTGCGATAGTTTATCGGCCTTCGTCGTTGATCTCGATGCTGAAAGCGTTCTCGATAAACATCGTCAACTCCATCGCGCCCGTCGAGTCGATAACGCCCGACTCGAAAAGGGATTCCGTCCGGTCGCGACACTATTCGGGATTCACGTCACACCGAGGGTTTAGGAGAGCTCAACAATTTTGCACTTTACTCCCTGAGATTTCGGCCACTGCCAACCCGGCCAAGCGCTTGCTTCGACGCCCCACGGGCCGCTACCTAGCCTTTCCCTGCGCTAGGAAAAAGGAGAAGAAAAAGGTGGCCAGCATCGTTCCATAGTCCTAAACTAGCGACCCTGTTCGTCCGCCAGCTCCCGCGACCAAGGAGAGTAGTCCCGTGAACCGAATCGTCTTTCGTGCAGGTGGCGGTACATCCGCCGCAGTCCTGGCTCTTGCCGCACTCGTCGTCGCCACCGCCGTGCCGACCGCGATTGCCGATGAGGGCCCTTCGAAGTCGAATGCCGCCGCCACGGCACAGGCCACAATCGACGGCCGGGCTGACTCCGCCAGCGGTTCGACGGGTAGTCCCGGCCTGAAGGTCTACATAGACCCGGCGACCGGCGAGTTCGCCACCCCTCCACCGGGGGTATTCGATGAGACTGTAGGCCCTCAGACCCGCTCCGCAGTGCCGAGAGAGGAACTGCGAGAAGTCCCGGCTCCCGGAGGCGGAATGATGGTGGACTTGAAGGGGCACTTCCGCAGCTACAGCGTCGCTACCCAGAACCCCGAGGGCAAGATCGAGACGAACTGCTTCAAGGACGCGGAGGCCGCCGAGCAGGCGGTCGAGCAAGCCACAGAGAGGGCGGCCGAGAAGGCCGCCGACCACGGGGAGTAGGGCGATGAAGAGCAGCAGGATGAGCAATCTCGCGGTCTACGCGGCTTCGGGCGCCCTGGTGCTGGCTCTGGCCACGCCGGCCGTGGCCGCAACCATCACCGTTCAGAACGCCGACGGTGCAGGCGAAGGCTTCAATGACCCCACCCGCGTAGCCCCGGTAGGAAACAACCCGGGCCGGACGCGCGGCGCGCAAAGGCTAAACGCCTTGCGGTACGCGGCCGACATCTGGGGCGACCTGCTCAACAGCAGCGTCGAGATCAAGCTGTCGGCGGAGTTCAACCCGTTGGGCGGAACCGCGGCCGGGGCGATCCTCGGCTGGGCCGGCCCAAAGTTCGTGTATCGCGACTACCCCAGCGCACCGGTCGCCGACACCTGGTATCCGGACGCCTTGACCGACGCCCTTGCGGGCAGCAACCACGGTGTCGATGCCAACCCGGACATCGCCGCGGAGTTCAACAGCGAGATTGACGGCACTACCGTCCTCGGCACCAGGCGCTGGTATTACGGCTTCGACAAAAAACCGCCGGGCACGCCGGGGCACCGCGACATGGACTTCGTTACCGTGGCGTTCCACGAGATCGGACACGGGCTCGGCTTCCTGTCGCTGGTCGGGGAAAACGGAGTGAAGTTCTTGGGCTCCGACGACGCCTACATGCGGCACCTTGAGGACCACAGCACAGGCAAGCTGTTCCCGGCAATGTCCAATGCCGAGCGCGCCGCGGCGATCCTCGATGACAGTGACCTGCACTTCACGGGCGCCAAGGTGGTCGCGGCCAGTGGCGCTCCCGGAGACTGCGTCGATGCAAGCGGGCACGTCGACATGTACGCGCCAGCTCCTTACCGGCCGGGCTCGTCCACCCACCACTTCGACATCGGCTGCAGCCCCAACGAGGTGATGGAGCCCTTCCACCGCGAGGCCATCCACGACGCGGGGCTGGCGCTACCGCTCCTCCTGGACCTGGGCTGGGAGCGCACCTTCCCGCAGCCACCAATACTCGTAAACACACCTCCCCGCCGTACCGTGCGACAGGGCGGACACTTTACACGCAACATCAAGTGGCGCACTAGGCCGGATATCGGCAGACTCTTCGCCGTAAAACTGATTGTCTCCATCATCCCTGTAAAGGACATTGAGGTGACGAAGGTCACTTCGCGTCCGCGTAAACCAGTAGGGATCCATCGGAGCAACCCGGTGGTGGTTGTGGATCTCGGCGACCTGGGGCCAAGACAAAGAGGCAATGTG
>PIVZ01000401.1 GCA_003354045.1 bacterium | reverse complement strand
CCGGCGAAGCCGACGGCGACGCGAGCATCCACTCCTGCCTGCGCCCGGATCTGACCGCCTGATTTGGTGCTCGGCCGTGCGTTCGTGAGCTCGATGGCCGGGCGCTTCCAAAGCGGCGATTCTGTCGCGGCCTGGCTCTGAGACACTGCCCGTCTATGACGCCGCTCGCTTGGCCGGCGCAGGATTATGGATGCATTAAGTTGGCTAGTATGATAAGTTATTGCTATGAAATTTGTCGAGCTGCTCGGTCTGGTGGGGGACGAGCCGGTCTTTACATCGGCCCTGCTACGGGCCGGGCCGGCCTCCGATGCCGAACTGCGCCTGCAGCTGGCGCGATGGACCAAGCTTGGTCGCATCCTTCAGTTGAGGCGGGGGCTGTACACGCTTGCGCCGCCTTATCGCAAGGTCGAGCCGCATCCATTCCTCGTCGCCAATTACTTGAGGAGGGGATCCTATGTCAGCCTGCAGTCGGCTTTGGCCCGCCAGGGCATCATTCCTGAAGCGGTTCCCGTTACTACCAGTGTAACGACGGCAAGAAGAGAGAGGATGGGCACGCCGATGGGCGGCTACAGCTTCAGGCACCTGAGGCAGTCCTACTTCTTCGGATACAGGCAGGTGGAAGTCGCTCGCGGCCAACATGCTTTCGTTGCGCTGCCGGAAAAGGCTCTGCTCGATCTCATCTACCTGACTCCGCGGGGAGACGATGAATCTCATCTACGGGAGCTGCGACTTCAGGCCGGCGAAGCACTCGACCGCACGGTGCTCGATGGCTTTGCTGATCGGTTTGTCGGGAAGAAGCTTCGGCGGGCCGTCGCTACTGTGACTGAGATCTTGAAAGAGGACGTATACGAGGAAGTATGAAAGACCATCTACGAAACATCCTCGACGCCGTCTCCAGCGACCTGCTCAGAGTCTCCGTCTCTCGCGAGTACTTGCAGGCCCGCGTTCTCCAATGCCTTCAGGAAGACGGTGTCTTCATGCGCTGGGCATTCCTTGGAGGCACCGCGCTGCGATTCCTGTATGCGATCCCGCGGTACTCGGAAGACCTGGACTTCTCTGCGCTGGAGGCGTCGAGCGAAGTCGGGTTCAGATCGGCCTTGCGCCGTGTTCGGACGGCGTTCGAGGCCGAGGGTTACGAGATTACCGTCAAGGCGAACGAGCAAAAGACGGTGGCGTCGGCGTTCGTCAGATTTCCCGGCCTGCTCTACGAGTTGGGCCTCTCTCCGCATGCCTCGCAGGCCCTGTCGATCAAGATCGAGGTGGATACGAACCCACCGGCAGGCGCGGTGACGAGGACCACGCTCGTCCGCCGGCACGTGCCCGTCAACCTCTTGCATTATGATCGATCGTCTCTCCTGGCCGGAAAGCTGCACGCGGTCTTGAGCCGTCCATGGGTGAAAGGGCGAGATCTCTACGACATCATCTGGTATCTCGCGGACCGCAGCTGGCCGGAACCCAATCTAGGATTGCTGAACTCGGCTCTTGCTCAGACCGACTGGAAGGGGCGGCCGCTCACGAACGCTGATTGGCGCGGCGTTCTCGGAGACAAGCTCAGGACGCTCGATTGGGAAAGGGCGAGAAACGATGTCTTTCCGTTTCTGGAACGGGAAGGTGACATCGATCTTGTCACCCTGGACAAGGCGTTAGGCTTACTGGAATCCTGAACGAGGCCGCACCTCGACGCCGCCGGCCCGGGTTATTGATGAGCGCTCGCTGCGAGGCAGCCGAGCGTGCGTCAGTTCGCGTCGGCTGTGGCGTCCCGTCCGTGCGCGCGCCCGTCAGCGTTGCACTGGTTGGTGCTCGAGGCTGGTTGCGACCTCGCGGCGCAGCACCTCTTGCTTGTAGCGGGTGAGCACGTCCTCGGTTCTTATCGAGCCCATGAGCACGCCGTCGCTGTCGAGCACCGGTATCTCGTGCCGGTAATCACCGTCGAGATCGGCGACCACTCGATCCAGGGTGTCGTCCGGCGACACCCGTGGCCAGTCCGGTAAGGCGATGTCCGAGGCCAGGACGAGATCTTTCAATACGTCCATGCCGGGCAGCAGGGCCTGCACCTCGGTCATCGATATGACCCCTTTGAGGCGTCTGTCTTCGTCCACGACGTAGAAACAGCGCTCGTTGCCGCGCGCCACCAGCGAGATCAACGCTGGAAGGGCCATGCCCGGCGCCACGGTTACGGGCTTGTCGTGCATGACCTCACGGACGCGAACCGCGCGTAGAACGTTTATGTCCTGGCCGGCTCGCAGGTCTACGCCACGTCTGAGTAACTTGACGGTGTAGATCGACTCTGGATGCAGGCGGCTCGAGAGCAGCGTCGCGACTATGCAGGAGGTCATCAACGGCAGGATGATCTCGTAGGAATTAGTGAGCTCGAAGATGATCAATATTGCGGTTATCGGTGCGTGGGTGGTACCCGCAACTACAGCTCCCATGCCGACGAGTGCATAAGCCCCGGGCGGTCCGGCGAACTCCGGTGCAATGGCGCCGACGGCATTGCCGACCAGTGCTCCAAGTGTCGCCCCCAGGAACAGTGACGGCGCGAAAATTCCACCAGAGCCGCCCGAGCCCAGCGTTATGCAAACCGCGAGCAGCTTGGCGACTAGCAGCGGTAGTAGCAACGTCCACGGAGACAACCCATTGAGTATCATGTTCACGGGTTCGTGGCCGACGCCGAACACACCGGGGAAGACGATGGCTATAGTGCCGACGAGCAGTCCACCGAAGGCGGTCTTGAACGGTAGAGGTATGTCCACCTCGTCGTTGCGATCCTCGACGAACTCGAGCGTCGTGGTGAAGGCTATGGCGACGAGAGCGGCCAGGCATCCGAGAATGCCATAACCGATGAGCTCGGCCGGATGAACGAGCGTGTAGCTGGGGATGTCGAAAGTGGGGAAGTTGCCGAGGTACGTGCGACTGACGACCGTCGCGGCAACCGAAGCCAGCACGATGGGCGAGAACTGGGGGACTCCGAAATCGCCGAGCACGATCTCGACGGCGAACAAAGCTCCGGCGATGGGCGCGTTGAAGGTTGCCGCTATGCCGGCGGCCGCGCCGCAGCCGGTGAGAGTGCGCAGTCGGCCCGGTCCGACTCGTAGGAACTGTCCCACCGAAGAGCCGAGCGCGGCTCCGATCTGTACGATGGGTCCCTCGCGCCCGACCGAGCCTCCGCTGGCGATGCACAGGCTGGAAGCGACCGCCTTGGCCACTACCACGCGCGGTCGGATGCGTCCTTCGCGCAGGGCGACGGCTTCCATTACCTCGGGGACGCCGTGACCCTTGGCCTCACTGGCGAAGAAATGGACAATTGCGCCGACGACGGCGCCGCCCGCCGTGGGCACGGCCACGATCCAGTACCAAGGCAGCGAGTGCATGTACTCGAGCGGAAAATCGGGGACGTGCCAGAACAGATTCTGGAAGGTCGAGATGAGAACGCGGAACAAGATCGCGCCGTAGCCGCCCAGTATCCCGATCGTCAAGGCGACGAGGATCATGTAGACGTGCGTCGAGCGCCGTAGGCGATCGTTGGCCTTCAGTACAAAAGCTTTTATGGACTCAACGGTCAACGAGCTATCCGCCGGCCCATCGGCTAACTACGCCCTGTGAATTTCGGAGGCCGCTTCTCGAGGAATGCGGTTATCCCCTCGCGGCCATCGGGCGAGCCCCCGCACTCGGCGATCGCGCGGGCCTCGAGCTCCATCTGCGTCTCGAGCGATTCGCCGAAGCTGCCCTGGACCAGCCGCTTCACCATGCCGAAGGTGTGCGTCGGGCCTTCGGCGAGCTCGGCCGCCAACTTGGCCGCCGCGCTGGCGAGCTCGTCATCGGCGACTACCTGTCCGACCAGTCCCCATTCCATCGCCTCGCTTGCCGAGAGAACGCGATTGGTGATCATCAGGTCGAGCGTGCGCTTCGAGCCTATCAGGCGCGGCAGGTAGTAGGTCGAGCTTCCGTCGGGAGCCAGCCCCGCTCGTGTATACGACATCGTGAAACGCGCCGACTCGGCCGCGATAACGAAGTCTCCGGCCACAGCCAGACTCATGCCCGCCCCGGCAGCGGTGCCGTTTATCGCATTGACGACCGGTGCGTCCATGCGCGCCATCCTCGAGATCGCCGCGTGCAAGTATACGGTGAGCTCCTTGAGGAGGAACGGGAGCCGGTCCAGTTCGGCCGCGAAAGAGCGCAGGTCTCCCCCCGCGCAGAACATCTTGCCGGTTGCCGTCACGACTACCGCCCTGACTTCCGGGTCCTCGTCGCAGCAAATCGCGGCCTGCATCAACTCTCGGCCCATGGTGAGGTCGAGGGAGTTGGCCGCCTTTGGCCGGTTCAGCGTGATGGTTGCCACGCGGTCGGCCACGTCAAAGAGGAGTGTCTCGTAACTCATAACCTGCCACTCGTAGCCTGCCACCGGAATACTGGCAAGCCTCGCGTCGCCTTCGCGCCGCAACAGAAGGCATTGTAACAGGGCGGGAGCGTGGCCGCCGGGTCTCGGCCCGGCATTCAGGCCTGATTCCTCCGGGCAGCCCGCGGCGTGGCCAGAGCCGGACCCCTTGCATGCACCCCTACCAGTGCGGTGGTCGCAGGCCCCGGCCAATCGGAGGACGGATCAGGAGGAGATGTCTAGGCGTAGAAGAACCAGAGCGTGCACACGCAGAGATGAACGAAAGCGATGATCCAGAAGAACGACCGGAAGCTCGACTTGAGCGTCTTGTGACGCAGCGCGTGCTGGGCGAGCAGGGCTCCGGGCCAGCCGCCGAGGATCTCCAGGGTGTGGAGGGTGGTCGCGGTGACCCGGCACTGTGCGGTCTTGGCGCGACGCTTGTAGGTCCAGTAGAAGCCGAAGG
>PIVZ01000979.1 GCA_003354045.1 bacterium | reverse complement strand
GATGCCCCGGTTGGAGGCCGCATCGATCTCGATCACATCGACCGAGGCACCCTTGAGGTGCTGCTCACATGAGGGGCACGCGTTGCAGGGCTCCGCCCCCTTGCGGTCGCCACAGTTGAGAGCGCGCGCCAGCAGGCGGGCCACCGTGGTCTTGCCCACACCGCGGATGCCCGTGAACAGAAAGGCATGAGGGATGCGGTCGCGCACGATCGCGTTGGTCAGCGCGGCAGTTATGTGCGGCTGCCCGACCACGCTCTCGAAGGAGAGAGGGCGCCAGCGGCGGGCTACGACTTCATATGACATGGGGGCGTGAATCCTCGGATCGCAAGCAGGTATCACCGCACCGCCGTACCCGCAAGGCGGGGGTGGGTGGAGGTGGGTTCGGCGGTGGGGCGAGGGTGGTGGGGGTGCGGGCGAGCCGGGCGCGGGGCGTCGTGGGCGGGGCTCTCGCGGCATACTGAGCGCAGCTAAGTCCCGGGTTCGGGCACGATCGGGCCTCCGGCTGGGGCCGGTCGCTGGTGTCAGCCGGGGAGCAGGCGATGGTCGGGCACTGCTCGAGCGAAGGCTCACCACGGGCGCGGCCCGGCGTTGCAACCTTCACAGCGTCTCGCTAGGGTTCCATCTCTGCACCGACGTCATCACGGCACGGAGAGGTGTCCGAGTCCGGCTTAAGGAGCACGCCTGGAACGCGTGTGTGCTGAAAGGTACCGTGGGTTCGAATCCCACCCTCTCCGCCACGCTCTTAATCTGCTGGTATTGCTGTGTTTTTGTTGACTTCACGGTGCCGAGTTCTGGCCCCGTTCCGGCGACTTACCTCCTTCACCTGCATTCGGCTGGCTGGCCGGAGACCGACGAGTCCCACATGTCGTGGCCACAAAACCCGTTTGTCTCTTTCCGGACTTTTGGTGGTACCGCTTGCGCGATGATGAACGCGCGTCATGGTCGGGCGCATTACAATCACGCGCGCGCTCCGGCCCTGCGGCAACCGAGGCGACGCTTTTCGTCTCTACTACGGGTGGTTGTTCTGGGTGAGGAGTCTTGCGTCGAGCGTTAGCTGAAGCCTAGCCTCACGCTCTGGTCTTCCCACAGGATGGGAAGGCGCGTGTCGCCCATCAGTTTGTTAGCTGTCAGTTCGGCAGGCTGGCGACCGAGGAGAATCGCGCGCGTGGTTTCGGGAGCGAGAAAGCTGAGGCGC
>PIVZ01000400.1 GCA_003354045.1 bacterium | reverse complement strand
CAACGGATCGGCTTTTCCTGGTGTGCTGTCCTTACGCATTCCGAAGGCGAAGAGCGGCCGCATCAAGCGCACGAACCAGCGGTCCGGCATACTCTCCATCTGCTCGGGCGGCAGCGCGCACAGGGTTGAAAGGCGATTGAAGAAAACGTTCAAGGCAACCAAGCCTGCGAGCTCGGCGATCTGCAACTGGTCGAAGCCGAGCTTGCGCAGTGCCGTCACGTCGTCTTCGGTCGGCAGCGGGTTCGAGCGCGACACGCGGCGCGCAAATTCAAGCGCCGTGCGCTCCGCCTCGTCGAAATCGGCCGTCATCAGATCTTGTTCCAGCTGTAGGATGCGCGCCTCCGGCATACCCAGGATGCGCGAGAAGGCGCGCGATACCGCGAAGCAGTAACGGCAAGAGTTGTCCTGGCTCACGACCATGCCGACCAGATGGCCCAGCTTGGCATCGAGGACAACGCTCCGCTTCAGCGGATTGTAAAGAGCAATGAGAGCGTTCTCGATCCACGGGGTGCCGGTGAAGTAGCGGGCAGTGAAATCGGGCCGCCCTGTCTCGCGCTTATAGCGCCGCTTGAACTCGGGATCGCTCTTCGGTTCGAGCAGGCAGGAATCCCACTCGATCTCACTCATCACCGTCATGGGCAGGCCTCCTTGTGGGTCGTGCCCATAACGAGACCCCATCAAGCGGCGGGTGTCAACTATAAACGGTGCTTTCGGCGAGCGCCTTTACAGGGACAGGACCAGCCGCAAACCGGCATCCAACTCGTTACTTTCTGCATCGGTCAGCTTGCCGACTCTGCCGGTCAGGCAAGACTCATCCAGCGTCAGTAGCTGGGAGACGTTGACGACGGAGTCCTTTCGTAAGCTGCCGCGACGCCGCTTCACAAGGAAATTCCCGGGCGCAGATGCCGGCGTCGCTCGATGGGCAATGACATCGGGCTCATAGCGAGCCCGCCGCGACTAGCTCTCGCCGCGCCAGCTGAGAAGCGTCTCGATGTAGTTGACGCGCTCGTAGGCCAGCGCGTCGGGGCAGCGTTCGAGGTTCATGCTGCCGCGCATCTGCTCGAGAGATTCGTACTCGTGCTCTTCGAGCCACTGCTCGAGGCCCTTGCGCAGGTCGGTCAGGTGCCCGGGGCCGTTTAGCAGCAGGGCGGAAACCATCTGCACCGCGTCGGCGCCGGTCATGACTGCCTTGACGACGTCGAGCACCGTGTGAACGCCGCCGGTCACGGCGAGGCCGGCTTTCAGCTGGCCCGAGAGAATAGCGAGCCAGCGCAGCCGCAGCAGCAGCTCCGAAGAATCGGAAAGTCGCAGCGAGCGCGTTACCTCGAGCTCGTCCACGTCGATGTCGGGCTGGTAGAAGCGGTTGAAGATGACCAGTCCGTCGGCGCCGTTCGCATCCAAGCGGTGCGCGAGTTGCGCGAACGACGTGTAGAAAGGGGAGAGCTTTACGGCCACGGGGATGCGCACCTTCGATTTCACGGCCGCAAGGATGGCCAGGATGCGGTCCTCTATGTCGTTGGCGCCGACCTCGGGCACGGTCTCGATCTCATAGATGTTGAGCTCGAGTGCATCGGCTCCCGCCTCTTCCATGAGCGGTGCGTAGCGCAGCCAACCGCCGAGTGTCGTTCCGTTCAAGGAGGCGATCGCCGGTATCCTGACGGCCTTCTTGATGTTGGCGATGTGCTCGAGGTAGTCGTCGGGCTTTAGCGTGAAGTCCTCGGGCTGCGGGAAGTAGGAGAGCGCCTCGGGGAACGACTCCCCGTGCGTTTCCATGTGGTGGATGGTGCCCACCTCCTCACGCGTGACCTGCTCTTCGAACAGAGAGCGCAAGACGATCGCAGGCGCACCGGCGTCCTCGAGGCGGCACACGGTATCGATGTCGTCGCCAAGCGGTCCGGCGCCCGGGATCAACGGGTGCGCAAGCTCGAGACCGAGATAGGTCGTGGAAAGGTCCATCACTCCTCCTGCTCGCCCCCTTCGTCATGCGGAACCGTCATGCCCGCCATGTGCTGGTACATCGCGAAGCGCCGGGTTACCTCGCGCTCGGCCGCCGACTGCAACTCCTGATAGCGCTCGGCATCGATCTGCTCGACCATGCGGAAGCGAGCCTGACCCTTCATGTAGTCGCGAATGCTCTCGGTGGGCGGCTTGGAATCCAGTGAGAGCGGCGGTTTGCCCTCGGCCACCCGCCGCGGGTCGTAACGGTAGAGGGGCCAGGTACCGCAGGCCACGGCCAGCTTGTGCTGCTCCTGTGCGCGCGCCATGTCGTAGCCGTGCGCTATGCAGTTGGCGTAGGCGATTATCATCGACGGCCCGGGATAGGACTCGGCCTCGATGAATGCCTGCACGGTCTGGGCGGGCCGCGCGGCGAACGCCACCCGCGCCACGTAGGCGTGGCCGAAGCTCATTGCCTCCATGCCGAGGTCCTTCTTGGCGATGCTCTTGCCGGCGGTGGCGAACTTGGCCGCCGCACCCAGCGGGGTCGCCTTCGATTGCTGACCTCCGGTGTTCGAGTACACCTCTGTGTCGAGCACCAGCAGATTGATGTTACGGTCCATCGACAGCACGTGATCGAGGCCGCCGTAGCCGATGTCGTAGGCCCAGCCGTCGCCGCCGATGGCCCACACGCTCTTGGGAACCAGGTAGTCGGCGAGTAGCTCGAGGCGGCGTGCCTCGGGTGTGTCGATGCCGGCGAGCTTGTCACGCAGCGCCACCACCTGCTCGCGGGCCGTGGCGATGGACTCATCGTCGCCCGCCACGTCGTCAACCAGTCCCGCGGCCAAGCCGTCGCCGAGGCGGCCTGAGAGGCCGCGCAGGAGCTCTCTTGCTTGCTTCGCGCTGGCGTCCACCGCCAGGCGGAAGCCGAAGCTGAACTCGGCGGCGTCTTCGAACAGCGAGTTCGACCAGGCCGGGCCGCGTCCATCGCGGTTGACGGTATACGGCGTGGTCGGGAGGTTGCCGCTGTATATCGAGGTACAGCCGGTAGCATTGCCGAGCAGCGCACGGTCGCCGAAGAGCTGAGTCAACAGCTTCAGATACGGGGTCTCTCCACAGCCGGAGCAGGCCCCCGAATACTCGAACAGCGGCTGCGCGTATTGCGAGGTTCGCACGTCTACCTTCTTGAAGATCGAGCGGTCTACCTCGGGCAGATCGAGGAAGAAGGTGTACTTCTCGCGCTCACGCTCGCGGATGGGCGCCTGCGGTTCCATGTTGATGGCCTTGCGGCGCGGCTCGGCCTTGTTCTTGGCCGGGCACATCTCGACGCAAAGCGTGCAGCCCGTGCAATCCTCGGGCGCGACCTGAAGGACATACTTGAGGCCGCCTCCCCTGAGCTCCGAGGCTTTCCCATTGACGCTCGTGAACCCTTCCGGCGCCGACGCCAACGCGGATTCCTCGACCACCTTGGCGCGGATCGCCGAGTGCGGGCAGACGAACACGCACAAGTTGCACTGCGTGCAGATCGACTCGTCCCAAATCGGGATCTCCTGGGCGATGTTGCGCTTCTCCCACTGGCTGGTGGCCACCGGCCAGGTGCCGTCAATCGGGAAGGCGCTCACGGGAAGAAGGTCGCCCTTGCCGGCGATCATCATCGCGGTGACCTTCTGGACGAAATCGGGGGCCTCTTCGGAGACTACCGGCGGTCGCCCGTGCTCGTTGGTGGCCGCACCGGGTACTTTGACTTCATGGAGGTGGTTCAGGGCCTCGTCCACGGCGGCGAAGTTACGCTCGATGATCTGCGTGCCGAGCTTGCCGTAGGTCTTCTCGATAGCCTCCTTGATCCGCGTTTTCGCCAGCTCTCCGTCGATCACCGCGGCTATATCGAAGAAGCAGGTCTGCATGATTGTGTTGATGCGTGCGCCGAGCTTGACCTCCTTGGCCACCCGATAGGCATCGATGACGTAGAAACGAAGCTTCTTCTCGATGATCGTTTCCTGCACCTCGCGTGGTAGCTTGTCCCAGACCTCATCGGGACCGTAAGGGGCGTTCAGCAGGAACACGCCTCCCGGTTTGGCCTTCTCGACGATCTCCTGGCGCTCGAGCAGTGGAAAGCTGTGACAGGCGACGAACTCGGCCTCCTCTATCAGGTAGGACGAACGGATCTGGCGAGGAGAGGTGCGTAGGTGAGAGACGGTCACCGCGCCCGACTTCTTGGAGTCGTAGACGAAGTACCCCTGCGCGAAGTCGCTGGTCTCCTCCCCGACGATCTTGAGCGAGTTCTTGTTGGCGCCCACAGTGCCGTCGGCACCGAGACCGAAGAAGACCGCCTTGAAGACGTCGTCTCCTTCGGTGTCGAAATCGGGATCGACGTCAAGCGAGGTGTGAGTAACGTCGTCCATGATGCCCACGGTGAAGTGGTTCTTGGGACCTTCGGCCTTGACCTCGTCGAAGACGGCCTTGACCATTGCCGGCGTGAACTCCTTCGAGGAGAGCCCGTAGCGGCCGCCGGTAATCCGTGGGAGGCGCTTGAAGGTCGTCAGGCCCTGGTCGTGCGCCTCGTGCAGGGCGCTTACCACATCCTGATACAGCGGCTCGCCGACGGCGCCGGGTTCCTTGGTGCGGTCGAGCACCGCGATGGCGCGCACCGTGGACGGCAATGCCGCTGCGAAGTCCGCAACAGAGAACGGACGGTAGAGCCGTACCTTGAGAACGCCGATTTTTTCGCCCTTTCCGATGAGATAGTCGATGGCCTCGTGGGCGACCTCGGCACCCGATCCCATGATGACGAGAACGCGCTCCGCCTTCTCGTGGCCGACGTAATCGAACAACCGGTAGTGGCGGCCGGTGAGTTCGCCGAAACGGTCCATGGTTGCCTGGACGATGCCGGGGCAGGCCGCGTAGACGCCGTTTA
>PIVZ01000399.1 GCA_003354045.1 bacterium | reverse complement strand
TGCAGGGGCAGCCGGTCGGAAGGCTAGCCGACTATGTTGAGCGCCGTTAGCGGCTTGCCTCCCATCGCGTATATGTCGCTGAGCGCATTCGCCGCGGCGATCTGGCCGAAGGTGAACGGATCGTCGACGATGGGCGGAAAGAAGTCCACGGTGCTCACGACGGCAAGGTCTGCACGCAGTCGATACACCGCGGCGTCATCGTGAGCCTCATTGCCCACTAACAAGTTCGGGTGCTCCGAACGCGGCAGCTTATCGAGAACGGTTCGCAGGTCCGCCGGACCCAGCTTCCCCGCTCAACCGCCTGCGGCGACCGCTTCGGTAAGCCGAACCCGCCTGCTTCTTGCCGCCTTCTTTCGTGCCTTTGCGCTCATCGTCCCTCAGTTAGCCCTGGCTGGCGCTCACTCCGAGCGCAGCCGCCTCACGTCGCCTACCCGGATAGTAACGCCACTGCGATCAAAGAAGTCCAGCAATGGTATACAGTACTTTCGCGAAGCAGCAATAAGGTCTCTGAAACCGCCAGCCGTAATTTCACCGTCCCTGCGCAGGGCTTCGCGTAAGGATTCCTCGATGCCACGCAGCTCAGAGACGCTGTAGAAAAGATCCGGTGCAACCTTGACGACCTCGCCTCTTTCGGCCAGGACGCCGACCAAGGAGGCGACCTTTCGCGCATCTGCCGCCAGGTCCTGCTCGAGCTGCTTGAGATTGGGCGGCATCACCCCTCCGTGATCGATGGTCTCCATGGCCCGGCGGGCCAGCGCCTCGTCGCCCTCGTCCAACGTGACCCGGTGCTCCGGAGTGAACACCCGGCTCGCGCGCCGCCCGAGGCGTCCCGATCCCACGGCCTCCTCCACCACCGGACGAAACACCTTCTGATCGACCACGGGACGGACACTGGCACGCAGGTGCTCGAGCTCTATCCCGGGTCGCGCCGGGTTGTCACGCTGGAAGCTGCCGACCGCGGCCAGCAGCGCCTCGACGTAGGCTTGGTAGCGAGCCCGCGAGACCAGCAGGGTCGGACTGGCTGCATCCGGTATGGCCACGACCTCATCGGTGCTACCGATCAGACCCGCAACCGCATCGCGTTGGATGCCGGCCGCAAGCGCCAGTTCGTCGGGCGCCAGGCCGAGCCCCGGCGCCATATCGAGAACCGCTCCCATGCGCTCGGTGTCCCCGCCGCTCTCCAAGGTGGCAAGCCTCTCGGAGACCGGGCCGTGACTCTTGCGGTGCTTCTGGGCGCGCGCGACAAGGACTCTGCCACCGCCAAGCGTGCGCTCGGCCGTCTCGTCGCGCACGACGAAGCGGTCGCCGTGGCAAACCACGGCCGGTTCCATCAGTGCGATCTGGCAGTAGGCAGACTGCCGCGGCTCGACCTCCTCGCGGCCGTCCAGCCACACCAAACGGCCGAGCACCTCACGCGTGGACAGATGGACGCGAACACGCTCGTGAGAACGGACCGGCCGCCCGGCAAGCGGCCGTATCTCGGCGCGGGCATCGAAACGGCCGGTCGTCAGATCCCAGCCCGGGGTGGCAACGGTGTCGCCCCGGCATACGTCCTCGCGACCGAGACCGACGAGGTTCATCGCCACCCGCTCTCCCGCCCAGGCGCGCTCTACAGCGCGGCCATGGACCTGCACGTCGCGCGTGCGGGCCTGGCGCCCGCCGGGAAGGATAACGATCTCATCGCCCGGCGCGACGCTGCCACCAAGCGCGGTCCCGGTGACGACCACACCATGTCCCTTCATGACGAACACGCGATCAACCGGAACGCGCAGCGGACCCGCCCGTTCGGTGCGGCCGAGATCGGCCAGCATTTCCACGACCAGGCCGCGCAGCTCTTCGACACCTTGGCCGTTGAGGGCCGAAACGGGGACCACCGGCGCCTCCTCGAACTCGGTGCCTACGGCGAGAATCTCGAGCTCACCGCGAACCTCTTCCACGCGCGCCGCATCGACCATGTCGATCTTGGTTATCGCGAAAACGGCCTTTCGCACGCCGAGTAGGTGGACAATCTCGAAATGCTCCTCGGTCTGCGGCATCACACCGTCGTCGGCGGCGACCACGACGATCACCAGGTCGAAGCCGTGGGCCCCGGCCAGCATCTGCCTGACGAAGCGCTCATGACCGGGTACGTCTACGATCCCCGCGCGACCACCATCGCCCAAGTCGAGATAGGCAAAACCGAGCTCGATGGAGATGCCACGCTCGCGCTCCTGCGGAAGGCGGTCTGTCTCGATGCCGGTGAGAGCCTTTACCAGGGCCGACTTGCCATGGTCGATGTGGCCGGCCGTGCCGATGATGGCTCTCACGCCGGCCTCCGTGCCTGCCCTGCCGACTGCGGCACCAGATCGGCCGGCTCATCGATCGTCCTCAGATCCAGCAGGAAGCGGTCTTTCTCGATCCTGCCTATTATCGAGGGATCGCCGCTCCTGAAGCGTGCGGCAATCGCGTCCGGCGAGTGCTCGGGGGAGGACACAGACAGCGCCAGCGAAGCGATTTCCACCTCGGGCTGGGAGCCGCTCCCGGTCTGCGCAGTGGACTGCTCTACGGTGATCGCGAAGGGCTCGCCGAGGGCATCAGAAAGCATGGTGGCGGCGGCCTCGGCCAGGCTGCGCAGCTCCTCGAGCGGCCTGGTCAGATAGCGCAGGGTGGGGATCACGCGCTCGGGGCAGGGATCGAAGCGATAGACCCGCAGCGTGGCCTCGAGGGCCGCCAGCGTCGTCTTACCGCACCTCAGGGCCCTTTTTAGCGGATTGCGGCGGATGCGCTCCACGAGATCGCGGCGCCCGACTATGACGCCGCACTGGGGCCCTCCGAGAAGCTTGTCGCCGCTGAAGGTGACGAGGTCGGCGCCGGCCGCCACGCGATCGGCCACCACCGGCTCCGCCGGCAGCCCCCAACGGGTCAGATCGACCAGGGCGCCCGAGCCGAGGTCCTCGACGACGTATGCGTCGTCCAAACCGGCGGCCAGGTCCGCAAGCTCCGGGAGATCGACGGAGGCCGAGAACCCGATGATGCGATAGTTGCTCGTGTGGACCTTGAGAAGCAGTGCCGTGCGCTCGCCGAGCGCGCGCTCGTAGTCGGCCTTGTGGGTGCGGTTGGTCGTGCCGACCTCGCGCATGATCGCGCCGCTCTTGGCCATGATGTCCGGTATGCGAAAGGAGCCGCCGATCTCGATGAGCTCGCCGCGCGAGACGATCGCCTCGCGGCCTTCGGCAAGGGAATTGAGGACGAGAATGACCGCGGCCGCGTTGTTGTTGACGACGGTGGCGGCCTCGGCTCCGGTCAGCTCGCAGAGGTGCGACTCCACCAGCGCGTCTCTATCGCCGCGCCGGCCGGCCTCGGTGTCATATTCGAGGTTGCACGCGGCCGAGGCGACATCCCTGATGGCCTCGAGCGCCGGCGCCGCCAGCATCGCCCTGCCCAAGTTGGTGTGCAGCACCACGCCCGTGGCGTTGACCACACGGCGCAGGGCACCGCGACTGGCTCCGTCCAGAAGATCGGTCACGGCCGAGCAAATCGAGGCAACCTCGAGCGCCGCCTCGTCCACTGGGGCTCCGTTCTTCATGCGCTCGCGCAGCCCATCGATGACTCGGCGCACTCCATCGGCGACCGCCTCCCTGGAGTAGGCGCCGACGAGCTCACTACCGGGCTCGCTGGCAAGAACGCGCTCCACCGAGGGCAGCTTGGCAAACATGGGTGCCGGCTCGGTCATGGCCAGCAATCGTGCCTCGATCGTCCCCGTGGCACAAGGCTGCGCCGCCACCACACAGAAGGGAATTCTTCCGTTTTCGCCGCCAGGAAGCCCCCTGCGCCTTGACCTGTTTCCCCGGCATGTGGAAGCATTCTCTGGATATGTTGCGCGAGACGGCAATAGCGGTGGTTCGCAAGCTCCAGCAGGCAGGGCACCAGGCCCTGTTCGCGGGCGGCTGCGTGCGCGACGTGGAGCTCGGCGTCGAGCCCGCCGACTACGACGTGGCCACGTCCGCGCTACCCGAGCAGGTCGAGGCTCTGTTCGAGAGCACCATCCCGGTGGGACGCCAGTTCGGCATTCTCAAGGTCGTGAGCGCGGGCCATCAGATCGAGGTCGCGACCTTCCGCGAGGACGGCGCCTACGAGGACGGGCGCCGCCCGGTCGCGGTGCACTTCTCGACTGCCGAGGCCGATGCGCGCCGCCGAGATTTCACCATCAACGCGATGTTCTCCGATCCCGTGTCCGGCGTCGTCGAGGACCACGTCGGCGGCCGTGCCGATCTCGAAGCGGGCATCATCCGCGCGGTCGGCGATCCGCACGAGCGCTTTGCCGAGGACCGCCTGCGCATGCTGCGTGCGGTACGTTTCGCCGCGCGCCTCGAGTTCGACATCGAGCCCGCGACACTGGCCGCACTCGGTGCCTCGGCCGGCCACATACACGAGGTGGCGGCCGAACGGATAGGCGACGAGATGCGCCGCATGCTCACCGAGGGACATGCAAGGCGCGCACTCGAGCTGCTCGACGAGACCGGTCTGCTGGCCGAGGTACTGCCCGAGATGACGGCGATGAAGGGCTGCGAGCAGCCGCCGGAGACCCACCCGGAGGGCGACGTCTTCGTCCACACTCTGCTATGCATGGGCCAGCTCGAGGCGGGCTGCGACGAGAGTTTGGCGCTGGGGCTACTCCTGCACGACGTTGCCAAGCCGCCGTGCGCCGAGCGTCGCGACGGGCGCATCACCTTCTACCGTCACACTACGGTGGGCGCAGACATGGCGGCGGCCGTGTGCGGGCGGCTACGGCGCAGCAACGCGGTCACCGAACGGGTGCGCTTGCTCGTCGAGCAGCATCTGCGCCACTGCCCAGCCGAAAGGATGAAAAGGT
>PIVZ01000978.1 GCA_003354045.1 bacterium | reverse complement strand
CCCAGGTTCAACGTGCCATTACCTCATTCCGGCAGATGGAGCGTCTCACACGTGCGCTCATGCTCGCCGACGTGCAGGTTGCCGAGATGAGCATGGGGCTGGTCGAGTTCGCCACCCTTGACGACATCATCGAAGAGGAGTTCGGCTCGCGCTTTCCCGACTGGGGATGGCGCATGATCATCGACGAGACCGCGCTGGACGACCTGTGGCAGCTTACGGTCGAGATTCTCTACTATCCCCGCGAGAGTGTGGACGACAACTTCGACTACGACATGGCGGAGATCGTTCATACCGTCCACACGCTCCGTTTGGCCCCGCGACCGCTGGATTTGGGCCTTGCCTTCGGAATTCCTGAAGAAGAGTTCGAGGAACTGGCCGACAAGCTGGCGGAGACGGGCATCGAGGGGCTGGACGCGGGTGCGTTCGACCCGACGATTCTCGCGAAGCTGGAGTTTGAGGAGCTTATCGAGGTGCTGCCGTTGCTACTGGAAGCGTTCGGCATTCCGCTCGACCAGGCCATGGGCCAGCTCCCGCCCGAGGTACTCGACATGATTCAGGGCACCGGTTTGCTCGATGGCGCCGAGGGCGACGGGCAGAACCCGGGCGGTGACGGGGGCCAGTGATGTTGCCCCGACCTACCAGCACACGACGCAGGGGTGTTACGCTCCTCGAGATTTCCCTCGCTCTGGGCCTGTTGGTCGTCGTTTCCTCGATGACTTACTGGTTCTACGCCTCAGCCCTGGAGACACGCCGACGCGAGGTGGAGACGGCTCGACGCCTGCGGCTGACGCGGGTGACCCTCGAACGTCTTTCGGTGGAGATTCGTCAGGCCAGCGCGATTGCAGCCGGCGGTCGCATTGGACTGCGGGGCGAACCCGAGCGCATCTGGTTATCGACGCTTCGCGTGCCTACCAAGGACATCCTGCCGGGCTCCGCTATTCCGCCGGACGAATACCACCCTCAGACCGACCTGATCAAGGTCGAATACGGCATAGCGCGTCACCCCGACGTTCAGCACGAGGACGGATACGAGCTTCCTCTGGGGCTCAAGCGGGTCGAGATCGCCGTGCCCAGGCGGGACAGCGCCGAGAGCGGCGAGGCGTTCGAGAATGACAGGCCGATGGAGATCACCACGGGGTCATTCGGCCAAGCCGCTCCTGATGACGAGGCCCCTATCGAGGGCGACGATGAGCTTTCGGAC
>PIVZ01000398.1 GCA_003354045.1 bacterium | reverse complement strand
CGGCCCTGCTCGATGCCGGCGTGGTCGCCAACTCCGCCGGCACAAACGTCCTGCGCTTCCTGCCCCCGCTCGTTATAACCCGCGAAGAGGTGGACGAAGCGGTGGACATCCTCTTAAAGGTACTCGGATGAAGACCGATCTGATCAGCATCGCCGAACTCGGCGGCGACGAGATAAGCCATTTGCTGGCGCTCACCGCGCGGCTCAAAGGCGATCTGGCCGCCGGGCGCCCGCACGCGTGGCTGCCCGGGCGCACTCTTGCGCTGATCTTCGAGAAGCCGAGCCTGAGGACGCGTGTCACCTTCGAGACCGGCATGCATCAGCTGGGCGGCGACACGATCTACCTCTCTCCCGACGACATCCAGCTCGGCAAGCGGGAATCGGTGGCCGACATCGGCAGCAATCTGGCCTTGTGGGTGGACGGCATCATGGCACGCACCTTCTCGCACGAGACCATTCTCGAGCTGGCGCGTCACGCGGGCGTGCCGGTGATCAACGGCCTGAGCGACATGTACCACCCCTGCCAGGTGCTGGCCGACTGCTTCACGATAAGCGAGCTGCGAGACGATCTCTCGGCGCTGCGCATCGTGTTCGTCGGAGACGGCAACAACATGGTGCACTCGTGGCTGCACGCAGCCGCAAAGCTCTCCCTCGACTTCACGCTGGTGTGCCCGCAGGGCTACGAGCCGGATCCCGACGTGCTGGCAAAGGCCGAGGAGGCGGGCACCGCATCCTTGACGGTCACCCACGATGTCGAAGAAGGAACGCGCGGGGCCGACGTGCTCTACACCGACGTGTGGACGAGCATGGGCCAGGAGGCCGAGCAGGAGAGGCGGCGGCGCGCGTTCGCGCCCTATCAGGTCAACCAGGCAATGGTCGAGCACGCGGCGGCGGACGTCGTGGTAATGCACTGCCTTCCCGCCCATCGCGGCGAAGAGATCACCGCCGAGGTGGTCGATGGCCCGCAGTCGGCGGTACTCAGACAGGCCGAGAACCGGCTGCACATTCAAAAGGCGATTCTGGCCTGGCTGCTCGGCGCCAAGGAGGCAGCGCTCTGAGTAAGAAGAAAAAAATCAAGAAGATCGTGCTGGCTTACAGCGGTGGGCTGGACACCTCCGTGATCCTCAAGTGGCTCATCGAGGAGTATGGCTGCGAAGTGGTCGCCTATGCGGCCGACATCGGCCAGGGCGAGGAGCTCGAGCCGGTACACGAGAAGGCGCTGGCGACCGGGGCCAGTGAGGTCTTCATAGAGGATCTGCGCGAGGAGTTCGTCCGTGATTTCGTCTTCCCGATGCTGCGCGCCGGGGCCGTCTACGAGGGCAGCTACCTGCTCGGCACCTCGATAGCGCGACCGGTCATCGCCAAGCGGCAGGTGGAGATCGCCGCCGAGACCGGGGCCGACGCGGTGGCCCACGGTGCAACCGGCAAGGGCAACGATCAGGTGCGCTTCGAGCTCACCTACACGGCGCTGGCGCCCGAGCTCGAGGTAGTGGCGCCGTGGCGAATCTGGGATCTCTCTTCGCGCAGCAAGCTGTTCGAGTTCGCCGACGAGCATGACATCTCGCTGCCGACGACCAAGGACAAGTCTTACAGCATGGACCGCAACGTGCTCCACGTAAGCTATGAGGGGCTCGAGCTGGAAGACCCCTGGGCGGAGCCGGCCGAGGACATGTTCCTCATCACGGTGGCCCCCGAGGCCGCGCCCGACGTGCCGGAGTACGTGGAGATCGAATATCGCGGCGGCAACCCCGTCGCTCTAGACGGTCAGGAGTTCTCTCCCTACGACTTGCTCGTGCAGCTCAACGAAATCGCCGCCCGCAACGGTGTGGGCCGCGCCGATATTGTCGAGAACCGCTACGTGGGGATGAAGTCGCGGGGCGTCTACGAGACACCCGGCGGGACAGTGCTGGTAGCAGCCCATCGGGCCCTGGAGTCGCTGGTGCTCGACCGCGAGGTCATGCACTTGCGCGACAGCCTGATCCCGCGCTACGCCGAGATGGTCTACTACGGCTACTGGTTCTCGCCCGAGCGCGAGATGGTTCAAGCCGCCGTGGACGAGTCGCAGCGCCACGTGCTCGGTAAGGTGCGGATGAAGCTCTACAAGGGCAGCGCCACCGTGGCCGGCCGCAAGTCGGAGATATCGCTCTACGACCCCGAGGTGGCCACCTTCGAGGAAGACGAAGTGTACTCACAAGCCGACGCCGGAGGTTTCATCCGCCTCAATGCGTTGCGCCTGAAGATCCGGCAGATGGCTTTGGCGCGCCGGAAATAGCCAGTGGCAAAGAACAAGAAAACCAGCCGCAGCTGGGGCGGGCGCTTCAAGACTGCGCCGAGCCCGCGGATGCAGGCGTTTACCGCATCCATCGGCTTTGACATCCGGCTTTTCCCTTACGACGTGCGCGCGAGCATCGCCCATGCGCGCATGCTGGCGGCCACCAAGATCATCTCGGCGGCCGAGCGCGACAAGATAGTGCGCGGCCTTCGGGCCGTCGAGAAAGAGCTGGCCAGCGGCCGCTTCAAGCCGGACACCTCCGACGAGGACATCCACATGGCCGTCGAGCGCCGCCTGATCGAGAAGATCGGAGCGCCCGGGGCTAAACTGCACACGGCGCGCAGCCGCAACGACCAGGTCGCGACCGACGTGCGGCTGTTCGTCAAGGACGCCATTGCCGCCGTCGATGCGGCCGGCGAGAAGCTGCAGGCCGTTCTCGTAGAGGTGGCCTCGCGACACCCGCGGGCCATACTGCCGGGCTATACCCATCTGCAACGTGCCCAGCCGGTGCTGCTCGGTCATCATCTACTGGCCTATTACGACATGCTCGAGCGCGACCGCGGCCGCCTTGCCGACTGCCTGGTGCGGGCGGACGTGCTGACGCTCGGCTCGGGCGCCCTGGCCGGCACGACCTTGCCGATAGACCGCAAGCTGGTAGCACACGAGCTCGGCTTCGCCCGCGTGTGTGAGAACAGCATCGATGGGGTGGCCGACCGTGACTTCATCGTCGAATTCCTCGCGGCCGTAGCGCTCGTGCTCACGCATCTCAGCCGGTTGGCCAACGAGATCACACTTTGGGTGAGCGCCGAGTTCGGGTTTGCCATGCTGGACGATGCCTACTCGACCGGTAGCTCGATGATGCCGCAGAAGAAGAATCCGGACATCGCCGAGCTGGTGCGAGGAAAGTCCGGCCGGACTTACGGCAACCTGATCGCGGTCCTCACGGCACTCAAGGGGCTGCCGCTGGCCTACAACAGCGACCTGCAAGAGGACAAGGAGCCTCTGTTCGACAGCACCGACACCGCACTGCACTGTCTGGAGATGACTGCGGCGCTGCTGGCCTCGCTTCGTTTTGACGAGGAGGCGATGGCCGCGGCCGCCTCCGATCCGCTGCTGCTGGCCACCGATCTCGCCGAGCACCTGGTGGCCGAAGGCGTGGCCTTTCGCGAGGCGCACGAGATAACCGGACGGCTGGTGCGCCACAGCCTGGAAACCGGCGTGGCGCTCACCGACATGAGCGACGCGGAGCTCACCACCTTCTGCCCTGCGCTGGCGGGCGCCTCTGCCCTGCTCGACGCTGCCCGCAGCATCGACAGGCGGCGCTCGGCCGGCGGCACGTCGGGAGCGCTGCTCACGCGACGCCTGCGCAAGCTCGAGCGCCGCCACGCAAGGAAAGCACGATGATCAAGCCGCGCGCAGACTCTCTAAAGTCCACCGGCCGCCTGGCGGCGCGCCGAGGCCTGGTCTTGGCCGTAGCAGTCGGGCTTCTCGGTGCGGCCGCCTGCGGCTTCAAGACCGACCCGCGGCCCCCCGAGTACACCGCGCCCGTCATAAACAACGCGCCCGAGGCCGAGGTAGACGGCACCACCGTCGAGTTGGTCTGGAAGCGCGCCGAGACCAGCGCCGACGGCCGCGAGCTCTACGACCTGGCCGGCTTCATCGTCGAACGCAGCAGCGGCAGCGCACCCTACGGGCGCATAGACACAGTGGCCGTGACCGACCAGGAAAAGCTCCGCCGGCAGGCGCGCTTTCGCTACGACGACGAGCAGCCCCCGCTCGGCATGGTGAGTTACCGTGTGCGGGCCTTCACCGCCGACGGCCAGGAAGGGCCGCCGAGCCCCGCCGTTGCCGTCGAGGTAGTACCGGCCGTTGACCCCGGCGAGTCCGACGGCGAAGACACGGAGGAGACTGCCACCGAAAGTCCGAGCGAGGATGCCGACTAGCTGCGCCGCCGTTTTCCGGGCCAGGGATCCCAGAAACCGGGCATGGCCCGTGACTTCCACGAACGTTATGGCGAGGCCCGCGAGGTCTTCGCGGAAGCCTCCGATTCCGTCTCCATCGATCTGGCCGCGTTGTGCTTCGAAGAGGACGAGCGGCTACTGCTGACCGAGTTCCAGCAACCGGCCATCCTCGCGGCCGAGATCGCGATGATCAGTTGCCTGCGCGCCCACTTCGGCTTCGCGCCGGCCTTTTACGGAGGACACAGCCTCGGCGAGTACGCCGCCCTGGTGGCGGCCGGTGCAATGCCGCTGGCAAACGCCGCCCGTCTGGTGCGCGAGCGCGGCCGCCTCATGCAGGAGGCCGTCCCCGCCGGCCAGGGTGCGATGGTGGCGATCATCTCGAAGGACCTCGATCTGTCTGTCCTGGAAGCTTTGCTCGAGGGGATGGCAGTGGACGTCGCCAACGACAACGCAACCGACCAGGCCGTGCTGAGTGGCGACTCCTCCGCCATCAAGGAAGCGGCCGCTCGCGTCAGATCGTCGCAAGAGCTGGGCCGCGCCCGAGTACTGCCGCTGCGCGTCTCGGCCTCATTTCACTCGCGAATGATGAAACCGATCGTGGCACCTTTTAGCCCTACGGTCGAGGAGGAGGCAGTGGCCTG
>PIVZ01000397.1 GCA_003354045.1 bacterium | reverse complement strand
TGTGGCCCGGCCTCTTACATGATCTATCCCGGTCCGAGCCGCGCTTGGTCGGCCATCCTCGATGAAGAGCCGTATCCGATCAAAGCGATGATCA
Organism: bacterium; assembly: GCA_003354045.1. GTDB lineage: Bacteria > Desulfobacterota > Binatia > UBA1149 > CAITLU01 > PIVZ01. The sequence continues at coordinate 4,791 of PIVZ01000397.1, read as the reverse complement.
CGCAGGGGACCAATGCGATCGTTGCTTTCGCCAACAGCAGGCGCGTCCACCAGGCACTGACCAGCGAGAACCTCGACATCCACGTGGTGATGGACCACTACATGACGCCGACCGCGCAGCTCGCCGACTACGTGTTGCCGGCCACCGATGCCCTGGAAAGGGACAATATGCTCGGGAGCGCCATGTGGGGCTTCAGCAACGTCTACTCGGCTACCGCGGCGGCGGTCGAGAGGCTCTACGAGCGCCGGGACGACTACGAGCTGTGGCAAGATCTCGGCGACAGGCTGGGACAAGAAGGCTACTGGCCGGAGAGTGTCGCGGGATGGTTCGACAAGCTGCTCGAGCCGGCCGGGGTAAAGTTCGCCGAGCTTTCATCCAGGGACCTCAACTGGCTGTTCCCGACTCCGAGCGAGAAGAGATACGAGAAGGAAGGCTTCGCGACGTTCTCGGGAAAGGTCGAGCTGACCTCGGGAGTGCTCGAGAGGTTGGGCTACGAGACCATGCCCGATTACGAGGAGCCTATGTGGAGCCCCGTCAGCACACCCGAGCTGGCCAAGGACTACCCACTGGTAATGACCACCGGGGCGAGCTCGAAGTACTACTATCGGTCGCATCAGAAGATGCTCGATAAAATGCGTAAACGGCACCCCTATCCATTCTTGCAAATAAATCCCGAGACGGCCGCGGGATTGGGAATCTCGGATGGCGATTGGGTTTACGTAGAGACGCCGCTCGGCCGCATCAGAGAGAAGGCGCAGCTCTTCGAAGGAGTGGACCCGCGGGTGGTCCATGCGGACGCTCTTTGGTGGTATCCCGAGGAGCCCGACGTCGAGCCGTCTCTATCGGGGATCTGGGATTGCACGATCAATGCGATCATTCCCGACGACGTGGAGCAAAGCGACTACGCGGGGGATCAATGCTTCAGAGCGCTGCTGTGCCGAGTCTACCCAGCCACCGAGTAGCCGCCGCGAGAGGTCGAGCGGCGTAGATTTTCATGATCGAAGACGGCTCCATGTCGGGTACCCTTCGCTGCGTTCGCGGCGTCCGCCGGCTCATCGCCGCCGTTCTCGTCCTGTGCGCCGGGATGTCGATCCTCGGCTGCCAGCGCGACGGCAGGTCTAATCTGCTGCTCATTACACTGGACACGACCAGGGCGGACCGCCTGAGCTGCTACGGATACTCGCGGCCCACTAGCCCCAATATCGACCGTCTCGCCGAGCAGTCTGTGCTCTATACGCAGGCGGTGGCCACTTCGAGCTGGACACTGCCCGCGCACGCTTCCCTGTTCACGGGTAAGTTCACGAGTAGCCACGGAGTTCGCTACGATGCCCAGGGCGGGCTGGTGTTTGTCGATCCGGACAAGGAAAAGGCGAACTTGCAGCGCTCGACCGCGCGCGGGCTGTCACACGACGAGCGAACCCTTGCGGCGATTCTCCAAGAGGCCGGTTACTCGACCGGCGCCGTGGTCGGCGCGCCCTGGCTGAAGCGAATCTTCGGCTTGAACCGCGGATTCGAGCACTACGACGACAGCCAGATCGCACCCGTAAGCGGACGACTTGCCAGCCAGGTCACGCCGGCCGTCCTGGAATGGTTGGCCTCACGGGAGGACAAGCCGTGGTTCTTGTTCGTGAACTACTTCGACGCCCACGCACCCTACGAGCCGCCGGAGCCATTCAAGCGGGCCTTTCTCCCGAAAGATTGGAGCGAGCCCGACCGGGAGCTCTCACGAGAGGAGACCAACGCGCTCTACGACGGTGAAATTCGCTTCATGGACCACCACGTAGGCAAGCTTCTCGACGGACTTCGCGCGATGGACGAGTTCGACGACACTTTGATCGTGGTCACCGCGGATCACGGCGAACACCTCGGCGAGCACGGCGTGTACGGTCACGGCCGCTATCTCTTCGAACAGACGGTGCGTGTCCCATTGCTCATCAAGCACCCGCGAGGCGTGCGGCCGGCCGCGCGAAGCAATGTGATGGTGCAAACCGTCGATCTTTTCGCTCTTCTCTTGCACGAGGCCGGGTTGGCGATTCCCGACGGCATTCAAGGACGCGTGCCGGCCGAGGCGAGCCATCCGATCATTGCGGAAGTCTATCCCTTGCCTGACCTGTCGCCGCACGGCCACTGGCGCGCCCTCTACCATGACGGCTACAAGTTCTTCTGGAACAGCCTGGGCCAGCATCTGCTGTTCAATATTGCCCGGGATCCACGTGAGTCGGTCAATCTCTTCAACCGTGAGAGCAACCGCGCAATGCAGATGGCGGCCCTGCTCGACCTGTATATCGAATCGCTGCCACCCCCCGGCAAGCCCTCCGAGATGGAGGTCGATGAGGAGACCCGAGAACTGTTGCGGAGTCTTGGCTACCTGTGATGATGTGCCTCGTTCACGACGAGTCGTTGTGCGAGATGGCGGCGGGGCGAGCGCACTGCTATCTCGCAAATGTGCGGCAGCAACGGCGGAGAGGGTGGGTTCTCTTTCTTGCGGCTGGCGCACGCTTGTCTGCCCCGCGACGAGCGTTCATGAATTGATACGGGTCGGGAGGTAAAGAATGGAACATCTGCCTGAATTGGGATTCTACGGACTTGCCGGCCATGTCGAGTCGCCGGCCCAGCTACTCGACGAGGTGCGCGATGCCGAGCGCATGGGACTAGGCTCGGTGTTCATCTCCGAGCGCTACAACGTAAAGGAAGCGGCCTCACTGACCGGCGCTGCGGCGGCCGTCAGCGAAAGGCTCGGCGTGGCCACGGGGGTCACCAACCACAACACGCGGCATCCGATAATCACTGCATCGTGGGCGACGACCGTGCACCGCATGTCGGGCGGGCGCTTCGCCCTCGGGCTCGGCCGTGGCATCGAGCTGCAACAAGACGTGTTCGGGATCCCCCGCATCCGTATGCGTGAGATCGAGGATTTCGTCGGCATCTGCCGCAAGCTCTGGAAGGGAGAGATGGTGCTCGGCCACGACGGACCTGCCGGAAAGTATCCGTTTCTTCAACTCGATTCGTCCTTCGATGAAGACATCCCCGTCATGATGGCGGCCCTCGGGCCGAAAACGATGCAATGGGCCGGCGGCGTGATGGACGGGGTGATCCTTCATACTTTCATCGGCGACGAGGGGCTTGCCCGCTGCGTCGAGCGAATCCGCCGCGGCGCAGAGGAAGCGGGCCGCGATCCGGCATCTGTGCGGGTGTGGGCGGTGCTCGCCACGATGTGCGATCTTCCCGAGCGTACCCGTCTTCGCTACCTGGTGGGCCGCATGGCCTCCTACATGCAGGTCTACGGCCATCTGCTAGTCGGGCTCAACGATTGGGACCCGGCCGTCCTCGAACGTTTCAAGCAAGATCCTGTGGTCGGGAGTATCGCAGGGGCGATCGATGCCAAGGCGACCGACGAGCAGCTCGAACACATAGCCGAGCTCATTCCCGAAGATTGGCTGCCGGCCGCCGTCGGCTCGGCCGATCACTGCGCCAAACGTTTTCTCGATCAGTTCGACGCAGGCGTAGATGGCATCGTCCTTCATGCGAGCGCGCCGGCCGAGCTCGCACCGGCGATAGATGCCTATCGCAAAGTGCGCCGGGCTGAGAAGTTCGCCGGCCGGTCCACCAATCCCGGCTGCTGATGGGTGGACTCGATCCTACCTTCACCTTGGAGAGTCTCGAATTGTTAGCCTCGGAGGTTCTGCCGCGATTGCTCGAGTAGTCTCAGGTCCCGGGCTCGCGCTCGGGAGGCCGCAGTAGGACGAGCAAGCCTGCGGCCAGAAGAAGCGCGGCGAGAAAGACAACGAAGGCCAGGTCGTAGCTCCCGGTTCTGTCGCGGACCCAGCCCGTGAAAGGAAAGGCGACCCAGTTGATCGGTCCCATCACGGGGGCCATCAACCCCATGACTCGTCCGAAAGACTCACGACCGTAACAGACTCCGATGAGGGCGCCCCACACCGGCAGAAACCCGCCGAGGGCCAGGCCGCCCACCGCGCTCGCTGCCACCAGAACCCCGTAGCTCGGATGTGAAAGGAGAACGCCGATGTAAGCCAGGAGCAGCCCGATGGCGACCCACATCCCGAGCCGCGTATCGAAGCGGTCGGCAACGGCGCCGAAGATCAATTTGCCGGCGACTCCGGCAATGGAGAAGCATGAGAGCAGCAATGATGCCGGGCCGTCGGCGATTCCCAGGTCCGTGGCATACGGATGAAGGTTGACGATTACGCTCGATACAGACGCGAAGCAGATCCCCGCCGCCAATGCGATTACCCAGAAGTTGCGCTCACCGAGCAAGGTGCCGAACGTCCAATCGGTCGGTGCCTTCGGCGCATGGCCCTTCATCGCGGCGATGCCTTCGTCTGCTCCATCGGCGGTCGCAGCTCTCGCCGTTTGTCCGTGGTCTTCTCCGTCCGGTACCAGGCCTCGATCCTCCGGCCGGGTCACGATCACCAGCCACACCATCGGGAGGGCGCAGATTGCAACCACCGTGGCCAAGCAGATGAGCGCTCCCCGCCACCCGAAGGAGTCGATAGCCATGATCACCAGCGGCGGAGCCAGGAACCCGCCCGTCGATGTTCCGGCGGCACAGATACCCAGGGCCTGACCGCGACGCTTGACGAACCAGTTCGCCACCACCTTCTGAGCACCGTTCGGCCCGAGCGCCAGCATGCCCGGACCCACCACGCAGCCGAACAGGAGCCCCAAGACCCACAGAGCCGGGGCGACGCTCATCAGTCCGAAGCCGAGTGCCATCAGGCAGCCGCCCAGCATCATGATCATGCGGATGGAGTAGCGGTCGAGGGTACGACC
>PIVZ01000977.1 GCA_003354045.1 bacterium | reverse complement strand
AACCAGGAGTACGTCAATTCCGAGGACCGGCTCTCGGACGATGACGAGGTGGCGATAATTCCACCGGTAATCGGAGGAAGTCTTGTACAAGATCGTTGCTGAGCCGATAGGCCTACAAGAGCTTGTGCGAGCGGTTGCCGATCCCGCCGCGGGCGCCACCGCGACTTTTCTCGGCACCACCCGTGCGACCAACCACGGCCGCAACGTGCTCAAGCTCGAGTACGAGGTCTATGAGGACATGGCGATCGCGGAGCTCGAGAAGATCGGTGTCGAGGCCACCGAACGCTGGAATTGCACCGGCGTGGCCATAATCCACCGCAAGGGAGAGGTGCCGCTCGGCGAGGCCAGCGTGGCGATCGCCGTCTCCACGCCGCACCGCCGCGAGGCACTCGATGCCTGCCATTTCCTGATCGACGCCCTCAAGCGCGTGGCTCCGATCTGGAAGAAGGAGTACTTCGACGGCGGAGAGGTCTGGATCGGTTCGCTGGCCGACTGCGAGCACGACCACGAAGATTCCGCCGATTAGAGGTCCGGCGCCGCGCCCGTCTCTCGTTCCTCGCCGCCCGGCTTGCGGCGGATCAATCCAGCACGCTCGCGAGCGGCCAGGAAGTAATTGAAAAGGACCGCCTGCGCGGTCAGCTCGAGAAGGCGCAACAGGACCAGGAACGGGAGCAGGAACTCGGCGGGCAGCGACAAAGCGACCAGCGGGCCGAGCCGGACGAGTATGATGTAGGGGGCAAGGTTCCAGCGCACCGGCTCGCCCAGCCGGCTGCTGGCGATCAACGGCCAGGCAAGAATCTGGGCCACAGGCGTCGCGAGCCAGGTGCCGGCAGGTGGCAGGACTTCCTCGCGGTCGTTGAGGATGACGAGAAAGGGAAGAAAGCAGAAGCGAACCAGTAGCGTGATGGAGATCACGGCCGCGCCAAACTGGGAGACGGGAACCACGAAAGGCGTGCCGCGAAGCAGCACTGCGATGCCGCTCTGCACGCCCACGGCGGCGCCGACGGTGATGAAGTACATGATCGAGGCGTAGCCGATGAAGGGCAGCACTTTGCGCCATATGATGGCGACTACCTCGGACCAATCGATCTCCTCGTCGTGGGCGGCGGCGTCGAAGAGCACGGCCGGAAGGGCGGCGGTGAGTATCGCAGTAAACAGGCCGATGATGGTCGCCAGGTTGACGCCGGCCTCGGCGTCCGTGGGCAA
>PIVZ01000976.1 GCA_003354045.1 bacterium | reverse complement strand
TGACCATTTCGTGCTGAATCTTCTTGTTGGCGCGTACGTAGGACTCGAACGTCGAGTTGGCGCTGCGAATCAGGGCCTCGACCTCGGGGTTGACGGTCTCGTCTTCCTCAACGGGATCGATCTCGACGGAAAAATAGCGGTCCTCGTCGCTGAAGGCGACAACGCGGGCGCGATGTTTGCCCTCGACCAGCACCTTCACGGTGCCGTCAGGCAGGCGCAAAAGCTGGACCACCGTGCCGAGCGTGCCAACCGTGTGGATGTCGGCCTGGGCCGGTTCGTTGGTCTTGGCCTCTTTCTGAGCGGCCAGCAGAATCGACTGGTCCCCTTCCATGGCGGCCTCGAGAGCCGCAATCGACTTCTGGCGCCCGACGAACAGCGGTACCACCATGTGCGGGAAGACTATGATGTCACGCAGAGGCAACAGCGGGATCACCGGGCGCTGGCTACCGGGATCACCCTCGGGCTCATCCGAACCCGGGTTGCGGAAAATCATGGGTTCCCTCTCTTTCGTCATAGTTCTTCCACCTCAGCGACCGCCCGACGGGCTAGCCGGTGCGCGTGGCACCGGTGTAGACGATGATCGGCTGGTCGTTGTTCTCCACCACCTCTTCAGAAATGACCACTTCCTCGATATCCGGCTGAGAGGGGACGTCATACATGACATCCAGCATGAGCGATTCCATGATCGCTCTCAGGCCGCGGGCCCCGGACTTCCGGCGAAACGCCTCGCGCGCTATGGCCGAGAGCGCTTCCTCGCGGAAGCTCAGGCGGACGTTCTCCATCTCGAAGAGCTTTTGGTACTGCTTCGTCAGAGCATTCTTTGGCTCCATCAAGATGCGCACCAGTGCGGCCTCGTCAAGGTCGTGAAGCGTAGCAATCACAGGTAGACGTCCGACGAACTCGGGAATGAGCCCGAACTTGAGCAGATCCTCCGGTTGCACGGAGTGGAGAATGGCGCGCGCCTCCGCATCATCCAGCCCGCGGATGTCGGCGCCGAAGCCGACGCCCTTCATGCCGATGCGCCGCCTGATTATGTCGTCTAGGCCCACGAAGGCCCCGCCACAGACGAACAAGATGTTGGTCGTGTCCACCTGCAGGAATTCCTGTTGGGGGTGTTTGCGTCCGCCCTTCGGCGGAACACTGGCCGTGGTGCCCTCGATGATCTTGAGCAGGGCCTGCTGCACCCCCTCACCCGAGACGTCGCGCG
>PIVZ01000396.1 GCA_003354045.1 bacterium | reverse complement strand
TAGAAAGCTGTCGGCGAGCTCCAGCGCCCATTGGTGATCGCCGGCGTCGGTGGCCTCGCGGGCCCGGTCGATGAGCGCTTGGCGACCGCCGGCCAGGGCGGCAAGCCGTTCGGCCCGTGCAGCCGGCGCCAGCGGTATGAGGTCGGTGGCGTTGCCGCCGAACCAGCCGAGGTAGCCGGCGAAGATGGAGCGGACCGACCAGTCCACTCGCCCGTAGTACTCGTGCAGGTAGGGCTTCATGGCCAGATGGCGCGGCAGCTTCACCCGCGCGACGATCTCTTCCGGGGTGAGCCCCATGTTGATGCCGCGCACGGTCTGGTCGTGCACGAACTGGATGGCGTCTCGATAGTCGGTCAGCGTCTCGAATATCTCGTCGGCGCCGACGATGGGTCGGGTATGGCTGGGAATGAGGAACTCGGCGCCCAGGACACGCATCTTGTCGAGGCCGGCGACCCATTCCATCACGTCGCGATAAGACGTGCCGCGAATCGCGTAGAGGTTGGGGAAGGACTTGTAGAAGTTGTCGCCCGGCAGAAGCACCTTCTTCTCGGGCAGCCACACGAAGATCTGATCCGGGGTCTCGCCGCGCGCCAGCACCAGCTCCATCTCAACGCCGGCCACCTCGATCGTCGTCCGCTCTCCCTTGAAGGTCTTGGTCGGCCGGATGTGGGATATCGTCGTCGTCTCGTCGTGAACCAGGCGCGGGCCGACGCCGGCATTGATCAGCCCGCCGCGCGGCAGGTAGGTACCGAACTGGCGCATGCTGCGCTTGAAGATGATCGGCCGGATGACGTTTACGACCCGGTCCAAGTAGTAAAGCGTGCTCTCGTGCGAGTAGACTTCGGGATTGTCGTCGCCTGCAAGCACGCCCGCGCCGAAGACGTGGTCGGCATGGTTGTGCGTGTAGATGATCGCCTTGACCGGCTTCGAGGAGATCTTGTCGAACTCGGCCTTTACCTCGCGGGCGGCCTCGGCACTCTCCATGGCATCGACGATGATGACGCCGTCGTCGCCCTCGATCAGAATCGAGTTGGCCAATCCGTAGCCAATGGCCACATGAACGCCGGTGGTGACTTCGATCACCCCGCGCTCGAACTCGGCCGTGTGGGCGGCGAGGTCCACATTGGCACCGATATCCAACGGTTCTGGTTCGGGAGCACCTTTGCCGCATGCGGCCAGCGTTACCGCCGCCAGGACCACGCATAGATTGCCTGCTCTAGACATGACGTCCCTCCGTCGCCGGCAAGCTGCTGAGCATCGGCCGGCCAGGCACTTTACCTCGATTGACCAGGCAATCGCGAGCACGCTCTGCCTCGTTGTGAGCCCAAACGCGTGCTAGGCTTGCGCACCACGAGCGGACGACGGGGCGGCGAGATGCTGCCTCGCGCCCGCGGGGAGAAGCGGATGGCAGAATTCTACACCGAGCTCGGCGACGACCTGAAGCAATTCATCGGCGAGCAGAAGATGTTCTTCACGGCCAGTGCTGCGCGCGACGGTCGCGTCAACGTATCGCCCAAGGGCATGGACACCCTGCGCGTCATCGACGAGAAGACGGTGATCTACCTCGACCTTACCGGCAGCGGCAACGAGACCGCCGCGCACATCGGCGAGAACGGCCGGCTGACGATAATGCTGTGCAGCTTCGACGCGAAGGCGATGATCCTGCGGCTTTACGGACAGGGCCGTGTCGTTCGCAGTGGCAGCCACGAGTGGCACGAGTTGTTTCCGCTGTTCGAACCGATCCCCGGCGCTCGCCAGATCGTCGTTCTTACGATCGACACGGTGCAAACCTCGTGTGGGTATGCGGTTCCGCGCTATGAGTTCAAGGAGGAGAGGCAGAGTCTGCGCCGCTGGGCACAGAAAAAGGGAGAGGAAGGAGCGCGCGAGTATCGGCGCGACCACAATGTCGTCAGCCTGGACGGCCTACCGACGCATCTGCTCGAGGACTGACCCTCCTATTTCTCGTCCGTGCTCGACTCGGCGACCATCGGACAGGGCTTGCCGAGAAGCAAGTCGCAAGGCGCAGTCAAGCGTAGCGCGTGGAGCTGTTGAGGAAGGCCTGCGCCGTCGTCAGAGATCAGCAGGATCACCCGGTCGCCGTCGTCGAGCTTCGGGCCGAGCGTGGCGCCCTCCAGGTTGGCCATTCCTCTGTACTCCCAGAGCAGCTTCTTGCTCGTCGCAGTGAACTCGGCCCCTTCGAGCGCCTCTATCGCCGAGACATCGGTGGCACCCTCGAAGTCCACCAAGTAGAGCCGTACGCGCAACAGGGTGGCGCCGAGGGCACGCTCGAGGACGAGCAGGTCGCCTCCGGGAAGCACCACCAGATCTGAAACGCCGCTCAGCTCGAGATCTCTTCCCGGCCTTCCAAAGTTGCCGGGGATAGCGTCAGTCACATAGGCCCACTGCGCGACCGGCTCGAGCGATCGGCCGAACTTCTGCAAACGCACGACGGTTCCGCGATCGAAGGACGATACGGCGCCGTCTCCCTTGACGGCTTCCTCATTGGCCGTCCACATCACCGTTACACGGTAGTCGGCGGAGAGCGCCTCGAGGCTGTAGTTGACGCGGTGGCGGCCAAACACCGCCGGTACCGCCAGCTCACGAATGACGGCGCCGTCCATCAAACTGTACTCGCGAATATGGGCACCGGCCTCGGCGCTGGCAAACACCGAGTCGGTGGACGACCGGTAGACCAACGACTCGAGGTCGCTGCCCTCCGCAAGCGGCATTGCCGGACCGAGCGAGGCGGAGTCGATCTTACCGCTCGACTTATCGATGTCTACGCTGAGCGGATAGAGTATCGCCTCGCGGTCGGAGACGACGTAGTACTGATCCCGGCCCGCCCACGTGATGCCGCTGAGCTCGGCCGCTCCGGTGGTACCGCTTGCGAGAGCTACGGTGCCCTGCCCCGGGTCGAGGATCTTCCACGGCTCGGCGGCGAGCAACGCCGGCGGGCTGGCAAGCCACCCGGCAAGAAGGACACTTGCGATGATTCGACCAGTCATGACCCCGCACCCGTGCCAGAAACAATCAGACTAGAGCACGCGGGGCCGCCTGACAACGAAACTGCCTCCGGCGGGCAGACCGGGGGGCTCTTGGACGCCGATCGCGCACAGGGCCTGCCTGTCACCGAAACCACCTGCGCAAAAGGGCCGAACCGAGGCTTCAGTCTCCCCACCAGGCCCCGGAACTGCTAAGGATATTATGGAGGAGAGGCGCCGGATGGGCCTGTTGATAGACCGTGTGCACTTCGATGAGGCGGACCACGAGCGCTTCGCCCACCGGCTCGGCCAAAACCTCACGGCTTTCGCGCGACTTCTCGAACGCCCGGACTTCGGAGAGGGCGCCGCCTCGGTCGGCGGCGAGGTCGAGCTATCCATCGTCGGCGACGACAGCCACGCTCTTCCGCTCAACCGCACCCTGCTGGCCGCCAGCCTCGACTCGCATCTACAGCTCGAGCTCGACCGCTTCAACATAGAGTACAACCTCACTCCGGTACCGCTTGCGGGCCGTCCGTTCAGTGCGCTCGAGGAGGAGACGAAGCTCGCCCTGGTCAGGCTCGACAAGTGCGCACAACCGCACGGCGGACGCGTGGTCGCCATAGGCATCCTGCCGACGCTCTCACTCGAAGACCTACAGTCCTCGGCGATGACCGACCTGCCGCGCTACCGTGCGCTCTCGGCCGGCATCCGCCGCATGCGCCGTGGATCGGTAGACGTGGACATAGACGGCGACGAGCCGCTGTGCGTCCCCTGCGACGACGTCACGCTGGAAGGAGCCAACACTTCCTTCCAGGTGCACCTACGCGTGCGCCCGGCTGATTTCGCGACCATGTACAACGCGTTGCAGATGGCAACGCCGATAGCGGTGGCCGTAAGTGCCAACTCGCCGCTCTTTCTCGGGCACCGTCTATGGAGCGAGACCAGGCTCGCTTTGTTCAAGCAGGCAGTCGAGGTGCGTGCGCCGCAGGCAAGGGCAACACACCAGCCTGCGCGCGTCTGCTTCGGGTACGGCTGGGTGCGCCACGGCGCCCTCGAGCTGTTCGAAGAGGCCGTAGCACTATATCCACCGCTGTTGCCAGTAAGCGGCGATGAGGATCTTGACGCATCTCTCGACAATGGCAGTGTGCCCGAGCTTCACGAGCTACGGCTGCACTCGGGAACCGTGTGGCGCTGGAACCGGCCGATCTACGACCCGAGCGACGGAGGCCACCTGCGCATCGAATTGCGCGCCCTTCCCTCGGGCCCGACACCGCGCGACATGGCCGCCAGTGCGGCTTTCCTGATAGGCCTTGCCAAGGGCCTGAGTAGAGGACTCGAACGAATGTTGCCCGCCTTTCCGTTTCGCTACGCCGAGCAGAACTTCTTGCAGGCGGCCCGCTACGGTCTCGATGCACGGCTGCTTTGGCCGTACTCGACGCCGCCTTCTCCGCAGGACGCGACCGCCCGCGAGCTGGCCATGGTACTGCTATCCACGGCCGAGAAAGGGCTCATCGAACTGGGAGTAGAAGCCGAGGAGGCCGCGAGCTTTATCGAGGTCATCCATGCCCGTCTGGCCGCACGCACCACGGGTGCGGATTGGCAACTGCGCATGCTCGAGCGGCTCGAGCAGCGTTACAAACGCCCGGAAGCTCTGGAGGCCATGCTCGAGGCGTACATACGCGAGGCCAAGCGCGGCAACCCCGTCCACGAATGGAGCGACGAGCCGTAACCCGCACCGCTGGGATGCCGAGCACCGTTTCGCAGTGGCCTCTCTCGCCGGGCTCGGTGAACTACGCGAACGGGCGCGAGGTCGACCCGGGCTAGTCGCGCGGCGGCGGCTTCTTGCACTCGAGCCACGGATCCCACTCCTCTGTCAACTCGGGCAGGGCATCCGGATCGCCGAGCACC
>PIVZ01000016.1 GCA_003354045.1 bacterium | reverse complement strand
AGCGTCCAAGTCCGAGAAGACAAAACGGGAACGGAAATCATGACGACAATTACAATCAGATCGTGCGGAACCGGCAAAAATAGTCGCCGTCGGTCGGCAAAAGTAATTGACGTTGATCACTTACGGCGACTACGATCTCTCGCACCGCTTCATTGTGATGTTCGAGGCGACCGGAATGCAGAGCGACATGGCCTCCTATCTAGTGCGTTCATTACTGAGTGAGGGGCGAATCCGCTACGAGTACGTAGACAAGACCGAGCAAGGCATGAAGCCGAAGCGGATCGAGCGGGAAGGCCCGACGGGGCTAATCGTCACCACCACTAGGACGCGACTGCACCCCGAGAACGAAACGCGGCTCCTATCGTTGACGGTCACGGATACCCCGGAACAGACTCGCCACATCCTGCGGGCGACAGCGGCACCAGGCCGGACGCGGAAGGCAGACTTGTCACAGTGGCACGCGATCCAGCTAGCCGTAGAATCGTCCCCGAAAGAGGTAGACATCCCGTATCAAGGGGCTCTTGCGGAGCTGGTCGAGGCACCAGCAGTCAGGATGCGCAGGGATTTTCCAGCAACTCTGCATCTCATTGCCGCACACGCCCTCCTGCATCAGGCGACGCGCAGGAAAGACGACCGAGGACGCATTGTCGCCACCTTGGAGGACTATGCTCCGGTTCGTGAGCTTGTTGCTGATCTGATCGCCGAAGGAACCGAGGCCGCCGTACCGCCGGCAGTCCGCGAAACGGTCGAAGCCGTGCGGGAACTCCTTCGAGAAGAGGGTGACGGTGCCACCGTGACCATCAAAAACTTGGCCGCAAAGCTTGGAATCGACAAGAGCGCCGCCTCACGACGTTGGCAAAATGCACGAGACAGGGATCTCCTTCGCAACCAAGAGACGAGCAAGGGCCGAGCCGCTCGCCTGGTATTGGGAGATCCGCTGCCCGAAGACGTTGAGATCCTGCCAAGCGTTGACCGCCTCCGGGAAGCGTTCGAGGATGCCGACCACGCCCACGCGGAGAAGGCCAACTTGTCTCCAGCCCCTTGCCTCAGACTGGACGGTTGCACGGTTGACCGTGAAACGGGGAAGGTACACCCCCCTCCCCCCTCCCCGTCTGAGTCCAGGGAGGTCATGGAACTGTGAAGGCGGAAGCACTGGTCAGGGACATGAGCCGGCGCGGCGTCCGCCTGAGCAGGTCCGGGACTGACCTTGTAGTGGATGCCCCCAGGGGCGCACTGGCGCCGGAAGAGATTGAAGAACTGCGGAACCGCAAGCCCGAACTCCTTGCAGTGCTGCCCGAGCCCGAGGCCCGTCGTGTGGGTGCCAGCGCCGACTCCGAGCTAGCCGCCGCGCTGGCACCTCATATCGCAAGGCCAGAAGGCGTGTCCGCCGATGCGATCTTCAAGGCGTTCTCGATCTCAGGCCGGGCAATCCAGTTGTTGGACGAGCACGTTGGCGAACTGGTCTGGCTGGTCGCCGACGCGGAGGCCGCAGAGGCCGTCTCCCGCTCCGGTGAGCCCTTCTATCTCATTGACGAGTTGGAAGCCCTGGCCGTGTATGCGCAGAGGGGGCGCCGAGCGCACTTCCACGCGCTACGGAAGCGAACTGGAGGCGGTAGAGCGGCAAACGGTAGCGGTGGAGGTGTGACTCACTATGCCTGACCGCCTGCTTGACGTGAAGGAAGCCGCCTCGCTGCTCGGGCTCAAACCCACGACGCTGTACCAGTGGGGACACGAGCGCCGCCTTCGCACCGTAAAGCTATTCAACGGGGCTCTGCGGTTCCGGGAGAGCGATATTGAGAAGCTAATCGCGAAGAGCGAGCGCCCTGCCCTACGGGATCTACCCAGGTAGCCTATTGACATACCGTACCGAATTCGATAAGTATCAAATGGGCTACAGGACCGACATGGAACGGATAAAGAAAGTACGGAAGCGGCTCGGATTGAGCCTCAACGACGTGGCCGAAGGGTCGGGCCTCACTCCGCAGGCCGTGGCTCGGGCCGAGAGGGCAGGCATTGACCCTCGCGCCTCGACAATCGGCCGCATTGCCAAAGCGATGGGCGTTCCCACGTGCGAGTTCTTCGAGGAATCGGGACATGAGCAAAAGCGAAAGCGACGGAAAGCGTAAAGCCGGCGACCGAGGCATCTTCGAGCGCCCCAAAGGCTCCGGTGTCTGGTGGGTGCGCTACACCGACGGGAACGGCAAGCTGCACCGCGAAAAGGTGGGGCCGAAGGGCCTGGCAAAGAAAGTCTACCAGGCTCGCAAGACGGCCATCCGAGAGGGCCGGTTCTTCCCTGACGATATCCGCAGGCGCGAGGTCTTGCTGGCCGACATGATCGACGACGTTCTCAAGAGGGCCAAGGGGCGCATCCGGGCCTACTCCGACTACGAGCGCTATGGTCGCGACTGGAAGCTCGCTTTACCAGAGAAGACGCTGGCGCAGATAACACCAGGAGACGTGGAGCGCTACCAGGCTCGACGGGCCGAGACTCGCGCCCCCGCTACGGTCAACCGGGAGGTCAAGTTCCTGAAGCGAGTCTTCAACGTGGCCATTGCCGACGGCAAGGTGGCGACCAACCCCGTCAACGCGGTGACGCTGTACAAGGAAAACAACGAGCGCGTGCGCTTCCTGAGCGACGACGAGGAACATCGCTTAGCCGAGTCCCTCGGGGACGAGGAGTGGCCAATAGCACAGTTGGCCATACACACCGGCCTCCGCCGAGGCGAGCAGTTTACCCTTCTGTGGGCGAATGTGGACTTCACCACCGGACTCATCACGATTCCACTATCCAAGAGCGGGAAGTTGCGCAGAGTCCCCATGAACGAGACGGCACGGGAGATCCTGAGAGCCCTGCCAAGCCGTTGCCACAGTGCCTACGTGTTCCCGAGCACAACGGGAAAGGAGCCACAGGACGCCCACAGCTACGTGCGCAGGGTGTTCCGTCCTGCCGTAGAGCAAGCGGGCATTGAGGAGGGGCTACGCTGGCACGATTTGAGACATACTTTCGCGTCCCGCCTGGTCATGGCCGGCGTGGACTTGAGAACCGTTCAAGAACTCATGGGGCACCAATCCATCACCACGACTCTGCGATACGCGCACCTCTCCCCAGGCCACCAACTCGACGCAATCAAGCGTCTTGACGCAGCGCGCAGTGACACCAGTACTGACACCAGCGCTAGCCGGCCAGAAGGCCCCTCGGAGACCGGTAGACAAGTCGTTGAAATGGCTCAGGGAAATGGTGGGCGGTGGCAGGCTCGAACTGCCGACCCCCGGCTTGTAAGGCCGATGCTCTCCCAGTTGCGCCAGGGCGTGGGCGGGCCAGTCTCTCAGCGCGGGCGGGTAAAATCCGTACAAGTACCCACCACATCGGTCGAGCGTCCGGGTGGCGGTGTTGTCGCCCATAACCACACCGGGTAAGAGCGGCGTGGTTACGGGCGACAAGGCGCTACGAGATTCTGCGAACAGGATCTCCGAGGTTCGCGCTCAGGGTCTGGGGATCCCGGCAGCGCCGAGGCAAACGCCTGAGCCCAGCAGTCCATCCGCACACGGGAGGTCGCCGCACCCGCAGGGTGCGCAGGTGGGGCTGTAGAAGCCCGTTCGACAACCTGCCGATGCCTGGGCGAGCAGATCGAGTTCGTCGGCAAAGCCGCCGTCTCCGTACGTGTCGGCGTCGAAATCCCCTGAGAACATGCAGTCGTGCTCGCAGTTCTCTCTCACCGTGGGGGAAGAGAGGCACCCACACGCGGCGACACATTGGGCGACCACCTGCGGATCGAAGTTTTCAGGGCCGCTCTCGTCCCAAAACAGCGGCGTGAAGGTGGGGTCGTCCTGGGAGGTGACCCTGCTGAAGAAGCTGTCCGGATCGGCCACGCGCCACGTTTCGCCGAAAAGGTTGTAGATGTCTCGATCGGTGGAGCCTATGGGAATAGTGATTCCTTCTTTCGAGGTGAAGTCGTTGCTCACGTCCCCGTCGTAGGTGCCCATCAAACCGCTGACCAACCCGCGCAGGGTAACGGGAAGCTGGACGCTGAAGTTCAGGCTACCGCCGCCAAAGGAGGAAGAGGTGATGTGTATACGGACCCCAGCAAACGTCACGATTTCCGCGTAGTCGGCGGTCAGGATCAGCCGCCAATCGGCCAGCTGCGTGAACGGATCGCTTAGGACAGCGTCGTCGAGGTAAACCAGCGGCGCGCCGGATCCCGACCCTTGGAACTCGAGGGTAGAGGCGCCCGCGGAGCGCCAGGCCATCCCGTGGATATAAGTCACGGAGTTCGGGCCGGGCCGCCTGACCTGCGTCAAGAGCTGCAGTATGCCCAGCTCTCCGCCGAACTCGATAACCATGCTCTGAAAGACGCCTTTGCCCTGGAAGTCGAAATTAACCCCATCGAAGGTCGTGAAATGTGGATCGCCGTACGCCCCACTACCCGAGTCGAGAGCATCGCTCAGAGACTCGGTGAGGTCTCGACAGGTGGCCACGCTCGTTGCCAGTTCATCGCAACTCGGCAGCCCCGTGCTACAGTCGTCGCCCTCTTCGGCCTTGGCACACTTGGTGGAGAACTTTCCATCGCACTTCAGCACTCTTGCAGGGTCGATCGGAGAGCCGGTCTTGGCCAACTTCGCGTCGAGCTTCGCCAGACAGGCGACCTTCTTGCCATACGCCTTCAGCTTGGCCGCGTCGCACTTGGACTGGGCGGTGGCAGAGCTTGCCGACATGAACAACAAAGCGATTCCGAACACTGTGGAGAGAACTTTCATCGACTTTCCCCTCCCCCGATTTTGGTTGAAGCCAGAGTTGACAATCTCGAGAGCGATGCCGCTTCGCTCAGTCTTCGGATTCTGTCAGTCGAATCGACCATTCGTCAAGACCGACTCTACAGAAAGAGCAAGTCACGTGTACGCCCGGAGTGGGCTCTCCGGGGCCATGCGTTTTCCCGTATAGAAACTCCGTCCTGCCCGGAATTGTTGAGATTTCTGGCGAACTGAGCCAGCTTCGCCGGCCATGGGAATGGTGTTTCCGACACTTGGCGCAACGCCAAGGGATCTGTTCCGTCGTCGGACCGCCTTGGAAGCCGGAGACCGCGACGGGCGTTGCTGCCAAGCCTCGTCCCTGGAAGCCGGGGTAAGCGAGACATCAGCCGTCGCGAAGCAGCCCGGTCGCGTCCTTCCAAACGATCTCGCAGCGGCGGTGGCTTTCGCGGCGAACCGCTGTCGCCAGTAAGTGCTGGCCGCCCGGCTGCCAGCTCCGGAGTTGCCATGCGTCGGCAGAGTCGACCGAGCTCGGATTGAACGAGAAGACGAAGCGGCCCTCGGATGCCGGGTTGACGACTAGCCCGTCGAGCGCAACCGTCAGCCCTCGGCTCAGAGCCTTGCCGTAGGCTTCCTTTAACGTCCACATCTGCAGGAAGAGCCGGTGCCTGTCAGCTTCCGGCAGCGCCTCCAGGAGCTCGGTCTCCGAAGGCGCAAAGTAGCGGCGCGCCAGCGCGAGCGGTTCGACCTGCCGAGCCAGAGTCTCGACGTCCACTCCGATCTCCTCGCGGTCTCCCACCAACAAGGCCACGTAGTCGTGCGTGTGGGACACGCTGAAGTGGAGGCCGGTACGCGCAGCCGGCCCGGTCACCATTGGACGTCCGTGCTCGTTGTCCTCGAACGCCCAGTCTTGCGGATCGACGTCCGCATAACTCGACAGCGCAAGCCTCACCAGCGCTCTGGTCACCACACATCGGCAGCGATCGTCCTCGCTGCGGTAGCGCTGCGCACGATCCCGTTCTTCGGGCGCGAGAAGCGTGCCGGCAAGCCCCGCGGTCTCGGCGTCATCGAGGGACGTCGGATCGACGTGCCACAGATGCACCGCGCCGGATTCCAGCTCTTGGAGCGCCTTCATCGGCGAGGATCGTACACCGAGGTCGTGCCAACGCGAAAGGACATCAGGTCGAATCGCCGAAGCACTCCGTCCTGCCCACTTGACCCAAGCGGGCCGCGGAGGGAATATCCGATTGGTCGGATCGGCCGAGGGCGCGCGCGCCTCACCCGCCGATCAGGCGGACACAGGAGAAAGATGGCCGGCAGCAACGCACTCGACAAGCTCGTAGACCTGGAGGCGATTCGGGATCTCGCCCGTCGCTACGCCCACCACATCTGGCAAAAGGACGTTCCCGGCGCGGTAGCGTTGTTCGCGGCGGACGGGGTAATGGATATGGGCGACCGCCCCGCCATAAAAGGCCACCAGGAGCTGACCGAGGTATACGAAGCCGCGTTTACCGGTCAGGTGTTTCAGCCCTTCGTCCACAATCACGTCATCGAGGTCGGCGGCGACGGCGCCACGGGTACCTGCTACCTCGACCTGCGTGCAACCATGGAAGGCAAGAGCATGATCGGCGCCGGTTACTACCATGACGAGTACGTGCGCGTGGAAGGTGAGTGGAAGTTCAAGTCACGCAAGCTGACGCTGTCCTACTTCGTGCCCTTGAGTGAGGGCTGGGTCCAGGAGTGAGCAATGGCAGATAAGAAACCCAGACCGTTTACCGAGCGCGAGGAAAGGATGGCCGCTCCTTTCGTCAAGCTCATGTCGAACCTGAACACCTGGATCTACCGCATCAGCGGCGGGAAGATCTGGGGAACCTGGCTGTACGGCGCGCCGGTCGCGTTGGTCACCGCCATCGGTCGGAAGTCGGGCAAGCCGCGCACGGTGCCGTTGCTATATCTGTGGGAGGGAGAGAACATCGTGCTGGTCGCCTCGAAGGGAGGCATGTCTCACCATCCGCTGTGGTACGGGAACATGGTGGCAAACCCGAACGTGGAGATCCAGATCGGAGCCGAGAAGACCAAGATGACCGCCCGAGACGCCAGCGACGAGGAGAAGGCCGCGCTGTGGCCGAAGCTTGTCAAGATGTACCCCGACTACGACGACTACCAGGCACGCACCGAACGGAACATTCCGGTGCTGATCCTTTCGCCACGCTGACGCGGACTCGACCGCATATGGACAATGCCGTGGCGGAGGCCACCGGCAGGAGAGCACCATGAAGCTAGAGCATCTGATGACCTATCACGCCGACCTGAAGGACCCCTGGGAAGTCGGCAAAGGCCCCATTGGCACGCGTAGCATCTTCGACGTCACGAGCGGCACCTTCGAGGGGCCGCGCTTGAAGGGCAAGCTCGTAGCGAGCGGTGGCGACTGGCTCCTCATCGATGACGAAGGCGTCGGCCGCCTCGACGTGCGTGGCACCTTCGAGACCGACGACGGCGCCATCGTCTACGTACAGTACTACGGCGTGGTGGTCATGAACGAGGCGGTAGGTGCCGCTTTGGCCGAGGGCAAGTCGATCGACTACGGCGACACCTATTTCATGACCCAGCCGCGCTTCGAGACCGGAGATCCCCGCTACGCTTGGCTCAACCGGGTGGTGGCCGTGGCCGAGGGGCGCGTCATGCAGGGCGCAGTCGAGTACAAGGTCTTCGAGCTCGTAAACGATTAGCAGCCCCTACTGCCAGGCGTTCGAAGTACTTACGGAGGGCTGAGTCCGCAATCCCGTCTGCAATCCCGTTGACAGCCACCCTCCCGGCGGCCTAGAGTCACTTCTCGTACAACCGCCACTTAACCGGAGGGTGCTGCCATGCCTACACTGCGAGTAGCCCTTACCGCGCTGGTCCTTATCGTACCTGCTGTTGCCAGCGCAGCTGCCACCGACATTTCGGTCTTGATTCTTGCCGGCCAGTCCAATGCGGTCGGATTCGCCGCCAACGCCGAAGAGCTTTCCGTCGAGCTTCGCGCCCCACAGATGAACACCCGCCTGTGGTACGAGATCGGCTCGCTGGAATCCGTCGAGCAGCCTGATTTGCGCATCGCATCGGGGGACGCGTTCGTTCCGCTGCGGTTCCAGAGCGATCCCAAGCGCGCGACGTTCGGCACGGTGATACACGGCTTTGGCCCCGAACTGACGCTCGGGCGCACGGTTGCCCGCGATCTGGATAACCCCGTGGCCATCGTGAAGTTTGCCTTGAACGCAACCAGCCTGGCACAGCACTGGCGCCCGGAAGACGAGAACAGCCTGTACGCGCAGATGACCAAGCGCGTGTCGCGAGCCATGGCCACCCTCGCGATCGGGGGCGGCACTCCGCATCTCGAGGGATTCTTCTGGGTACAGGGCGAGTCGGACGCGGCCAACGCCGAGCATGCGGCGGCCTACGAAGAGAACCTCACGCGGTTGGTCAGGGCGATACGGCGGGAATACTTCGCCCCGGAACTTCCCTTCATCGTCGCGCGCCTCAGTCGGAACCTCGCCAATGCCACGACCAAGAGCTTTCCCTTCGTCGGCGAAGTCCGCGATGCCCAGACCGCGGTGGCAGAGACCATGACCGGCGTGGTACTCGTCGATACCGACGACCTCGCGCTGGCCGATGACGGCATCCACTTCAACGTCGAGTCGCAGCAGGCGCTCGGTGTGCGCCTCGCCACCGGCCTCCCCGGCGTCGGCGGCCTGCTCTGGCCGTCGGCAGGGGTCATGGTGGCCACAGCATTCGTCTTGCTCGTCGGAGGATTGGCACTGTGGACGCTCTTCCGTCGATCGGCCGGCCGCAAGCGCCGTCGCAAGCAGGCATGGGTGTCGCACCCGGCGCGGGCGGACCATAGGGCGCAAACGCTCTACTAGCCGAGAATCGGGCAGCCCTGCCAGCAAGGCCGGGAGCCGCTCTCCGGGCGAGTACGACACCAGAGCACGGCCGCCTGAGCGTTGGCGTTTGCGCGCATCGCGTGTCATTTGCGCCGTGAGCCCGGGATACGGCAACACTGGACCGGCCCCTTCGTGCGACGGGGCGGCCTTTACAAGCAGGAGAGTCCAAGATGGCAAGGTACGCGTACGACAGACTGAGCGCGCTCGATAATTCGTTTCTAGCTCTGGAGAGGCTCGATGCCTACATGCACGTGGCCTCCACTCAGATCTTCGAGGCCGGTCCGTTGAGCACGGCCAGCGGCGGCATCGATGCCGGTGCGATCAAGGAAATGGTCGAGTCCTGCCTCCATCTCATCCCCCGCTATCGGCAAAAACTCGCCTGGATACCGTTCCAGAACCACCCGGTATGGGTCGATGATGCGCAGTTCAAGCTCGACTACCACGTTCGCCATACGAGCCTGCCGCGCCCAGGCGATGACGAGCAGCTCAAACGGCTCTCGGCACGCATCATGGAACAGCACCTCGACCGCCGCCGCCCGCTGTGGGAGATGTGGGTCGTGGAGGGACTCGAGCACAATCGCTTTGCGCTGATCTCCAAGGTTCACCACTGCATGATCGACGGCGTCTCCGGGGTGGATCTCATGAAGGTGCTGATGACGACGACGACGGACTACGAGATCCATGAATCGCCGACTTACATACCGCGTCCGGCGCCCTCCGGGATGGAATTGCTCACGCACGAGGTGATGAGGCAGGCCACACTCCCCTTGAGCATCCTTCCCGGAGTGGGCTCGTTGCTGACCGAGTTCAGAGACATCCGCCGTCAGGCGCTGACCGGCGCCCGTACGATCATCGATACGCTCGGAGGCTCGCTGCGTCCGCCATCATCCACGCCGATCAACGGCTCGGTCGGCCCGCACCGGCTGTTCGACTGGCTGACCATGGAGCTCTCGGACATCAAGGCCATCCGCAAGACGCTCGGTGGCTCGCTCAACGATGTCGTACTGGCGGTCGTCACCGGAGCAACGCGCCGCTTCCTGGAGCGGCGCAGGGTCAGCCCGGCCGAGATCGAGTTCCGTGTGTTGGCCCCGGTTAGCGTGCGTGGCGCCAAAGAGCAGGGCGCCATGGGCAACCGCGTATCGGCTTGGGTGGTCGAGCTCCCGGTCGGAGAAGAAGATCCGGTCCGCCAGCTCGAGGCCATCAGCAAGCGTACCGCCGAGCTCAAGCAGGCGAAGGGCGCCGTGAGCGCCGAGCTGCTCACCCAGGCGGCCGAGTGGACGCCGTCCATGCTGCTGTCCCTGGCCGGACGCAATGTGACACGCTTGCTGCCGTTCAACATGGTAGTGACCAACGTGCCGGGACCGCAATGCCCCATGTACATGCTCGGCGCGGAGATGCTCGAGGTATTCCCGCATGTACCGCTGTTCGAACGGCTCGGGCTCGGCATCGCGCTGATGAGCTACAACGGCAAGCTGTGCTGGGGCTTCAACGCCGACTACGAGCTGGTACCCGACGTGGCGGCATTCCTCGGCTGCGTCCGCGAGGCCTTCGAGGATCTGCGGCGGCTTGCGGCCGTGAAACGCTCGACGCTCGAGCAGATGCCCGTACAGGCGGCACGGGCAGCCGCGGCCGGCAACGGCGGAAGCGACCAGCCGGAGACACCGCAGAAAGCTCCGGGCCCGAACGGTGCCGGTGCCACGGCTCACTGAACCGAGTGGTGGGCTTGGTAATCAATCGCGACCATCAGTGGTGATCGATGCCAGCGGGCAAAGACCACGGATCTAGTCCGCCGCGGCCCGGAGGTCGGCCTGACGTGTTCTCGAGATTGGCCCTGCCCGTCGTCTGTCTGCTCTTGGCCGGCTGCTCGCTATTGGTCTTGCCGAAAAGCGAGCCGGAGGTGGAAAAGCCACGGCCCGGCAGCGCCGAGGAACTCCTCCTGGCGCAGGAAACTGCCGAAGCAAGCCCCAGCGATGCCGAGGCTCAATACGAGCTGTGCGAGCTCTACGTGGGGCACGGGTCTCTCTACTCGGCGCTCGAAGCCTGCGGCCGTGCCGCCGAGGCCGACCCTTTACTGTTAGGCGCACACCGCCATCTCATCGACATATATTTCAGCCTGCACGCCTACGCAGAGGCTGCGGGCGCAGCCAAGCGCATCATCGAGCTAGAACCGGATTCGGCCGAAACGTATAGCCGGCTCGGCGTGGCATACCGGGAACTCGATCGGTTTGAAGAGGCGATCGCGGCGCTCGAAGAGGCCGTCCGTCTCGACGGCACGCGCGACGACTTTCATCTCGCCCTGGGAATCACCTATCTCGACCTCGGCGACTATTCCAAGGCGATTCCATCGCTGGAGGAAGCGATCCGAATCGCGCCCGAGGCCGTGCAGAACACCGAAGCGCTCGATCACGCAAGAGCGGCCCTCGAGGAGGACCTCGCACTGTACCGGCGCTACGTCGCGGTGCACCCCAACATCGGCGCGAGTCATGCCCTCCTCGGTGTGGCCTATCAGGAAGCGGGCCTCCACGAGGAGGCGATAATTGAGCTCGATGCCGCAGTCGAGTTGCTTCGAGCCGGCGCAGACAACGCCGCGGGCGAGAGCGACTCGACCGGGCAAGCAGACGAAGCAGGGTCGATGGCCGGCACGGCCACGGCCAAGCGCGCCGGTAGCGCGCACGAGACGGACAACTCCGCCAATGCCGACGAGACAGATGAGGCAACGGAAGGCCGCGACGCCGGCCGCATCGATGAAGACCGGCTACTCTTGGCCCGCACCCTTTACAATAGAGGGCTGGCCTTGAGCGCGCTCGGACGCCGCGAGGAGGCGATCGAGAGTTTCACTGCGTCGGCCGCCACCGGAACCGAGACGGCGGCCAGCGCCCACTACAAGATAGGGGTCATACAGCTGGCACTCGACGACCCCGAGTCTGCCGTCGGCTCGCTGCGCGAATCCGTACGGCTGGCACCCGAAGCGCTCGGCAACCGGAGGGCATTGGTCGAAGCCTACTACGGAGCCGCCCGCAAGCTGGCCGTCAGGCTCGAACGGGAGACGGCAACCGACGTGGCCGACGAAGACGCCCGGCAAGCACCGACCCCTGTCCCATAGCCGAAGTCGGCCCCGGGCCGCTGAGCTGTATCAGTCCGAGAGAAACGTCGGTTCGCCGTCGAGGTCGGGAAGAGTGAAGAAAAAGGTGGCACCGTGGTTCACGAGACCCTCGGCCCATACCTTGCCGCCGTGGCGTTCGACGATTCGCTTGACCGTGGCCAGACCGATGCCCGTGCCCTCGAAGTGGCTGTCGTCGTGCAGGCGCTCGAAGGGCTTGAACAGCTTGCGGGCAAAGCTCATGTCGAAGCCGGCCCCATTGTCGCGCACGAAATAGACCGCCCCTCCGTTTTTCTTCGCTACGCCCAACTCGATCTTGGCGTTCTCGCACAATCCCGTGAACTTCCAGGCATTGCCGAGAAGGTTGAGAAGAAGAATGCGCATCAGCATCGGATCGCCGGAAACGATCAACTCGTCTTCGATTGTTGACTCCACGCGGCGATCGGGTGCCGCTTCTCGGAACTCGGTCACCGTCTGCCTGGCCATGGCGGTGAGATCGAGCCGCTCACGACTGAGCTCGCTGCGCGTGACGCGCGCCAGGGTGAGCAGGTCGTCGATGAGACGTCCCATGTGTACCGCGCCGTCGCGCACCCGCCGCAGGTACCCGGCACCTTCCTCGCCGAGCTTGTCGCCATACTCTTCGAGCAGCACCTGGCTGAAGCCGCTCATTCCTCGCAGGGGCGTCCGTAAGTCGTGGGACACCGAGTAGCTGAAACCTTCCAGCTCGCGATTGGCCACCTCCAGCTCGGTGGTGCGTTCACGTACACGGCGCTCGAGACCCAGGTTGAGCCGCCGTACCTCTTCCTCGGCTTGCTGGCGCAGGGTATCAGTGCGGCAGGCCTCGGTAAGATGGGCGCAGGTCGTGAGCAAGGGCTGTAAGTAGTCCACCAGACGCCAGTCGTAGCCGCCCGGGCGATTGGCCACTCCGATCATGCCGACCACACGCTCGCCCGACGCAAAAGGCAGCCCCAGGAAAGAGGTCAGCGGAGGGTGCCCCGGCGGCAGGCCGCCGCTACGTGGGTCCGTGGCCGGATCGTTGGCAATGACCGGTTCGCCAGTGCGAAGGCCGGCTCCGAAGAGAGTATCGAAATTGTGGAATTCGAGCATCGGAGCCCGCTCTCCATACAGAGCCCGTGTCTCTTCATTCCAGGCGATGTCGGTGATCGCATGTGTCACCAGATAGGCCTGCTCGTCCTCCGTGTAACGCACCTCGCCTATGAAGCCGTACTCGCTGCCGGTCAGCCGGAGGATGGTAGTGAGCAGGTCGTCGAATACTTCCTGCGGCCGCCGCTCGGCGATGAAGCGAGATTCGGCCTGATGCATCGCGCTCAGCAGCTCCTGATAAGCGCGCCGCTGGTCTTGCTCGTGTGCACCCTCGACCAGATGCGCGGCCACCGTCCTGCTACCGCGCCGGAGCTCGTAGGCCACGTAGACCGAGAAGGCCATGGCGAGGCTCAGGGTCATCAGCGCGTGCGGCTTGAAGGCCGCCAGGATCGAGCCTTTCACGAAGTAGGCGTCTACGAGTAGGCTGCCCGCGGAAACGCTCGCGAGAATGGCCTGAGCGACCGGTCCCCAGGGAATCAGCGTCGCCGCTCCCCATGTAAACGCGCAGCAGAATACCGTATTGCTGATGTAGTCGTCGTTGAGTACGCCGGTCGCCGCGGAAAACACGGACTGTGCGCAGGCCACGGTGATGCCCACGACAAGCATCGTCCGGTGGGTCGGCCACAGGTGAAAGGCGCACAGGCCCAGGGCCAAGGAGACGAGCCTGGTCAGGTGCACCAGCGTCAGTGCGTAGGCGTCTTCGGTGCTGGCGAAAGGTGCGGCAAGAACGAACACGACCTGCGCACCGCACAGTATCCAGGCGCCCAGGCGCAGGCGCTCGCGGAGACTTGGCAAGGCGGAAACGCCTATCGTCTCCAATGGCTCACGTGTCGCCGGCTCGGGCATGGCGCCGCGGTTTCCCCCTATGCCCCCTGATTCTCGGCCCAATGACTCCGGCGGCCAACCGGAAGTCTCGTGCCGTGCCACACCCCGTTGCTCAGCCGCGGGACATGACTAGAAACCCTTTTTCCCGTGCTTAACCTCTACATGCAAGCCTGCGCACCACTTCGAACAGAATCTCGGTCCCCAGCCTCAGGTTGGCGATGCTGACCCGTTCGTTGTGGCCGTGGATCGTGGAGAGCTCCTCGCGCGTGAGCAGCCATGGTGTGAATCCGTAAGCCTCGGCGCCGGCTGCGCGGTAGGCGTGCGAATCCGTGAAGCCCGGGGAGAGCATCGGCATCACGAAAGCATCCTCTCCGAGCCGCTCGCGCACCACGGCCTCGACAACGGCGGCGGCGGGCGTGTCCATCGAGGATTCGCCAGAATTGTGCTGGTAGACCACGTCGAGCTCTATCTCGGGGTCGTCGATCACCGCGCGCAGCTCTTCGACGAACGCGCGTGGATCGGACGTCGGCAGCAACCGGCAGTCGATCGTGGCCTCGGCGCTGGCCGGAATCACGTTCAGCTTTTGCCCCGAGTGCAGACCCGTGATGCTCACGGTGTCGTGGGTGACGGCGTGCAGGTGGCCGTCTGCAGAGGCGAGCATGGCCAAGGTCTCGGTGTCGCTCGGGTCGAAGCCGTCGTCAACGAAGCCCTGTTGCATGAGGGTGCGCAGCATACCCTCGACCGGCCGCGTGAGCCCTATTTCGTGCTCCTTGGCGTCTAGCCGGGCGAGCGCCCTCACCAGGCGCGCCAGCGCGTTGCGGCCGTGCGGCACGGAGGCGTGCCCGGGATCGCCGCGAGAAATCAGCCGCACCCAGCACGGGCTTTTCTCGCTCGGCCCGAAGCCGACGATCTTTGCCTCCCTTCCCATGAACTCGCGGTAGCCGTAGGCGCCTTCGTTGAAAACGTACTCGGCATCGAAGAGGTGGGGCGCATGTTCACGCAGATAGTGAACGCCGCGGATACCTCCTTCCTCCTCGTCGGCCACGGCAACGAACAAGAGGTCGCGCTCGAGAGGCAGTTCGTGACGCTTGGCCAGAGCCATGACCATCAGCTCCATTATGCCCATGCCCTTCATGTCGAGGGTCCCGCGGCCCCAGATGACGTCGTCTATGACGGCCCCGGAAAACGGAGGGACCTGCCAGTGCTCGGGCTCGGCCGGCACCACGTCGATATGCGAGAGCAGTACCAGCGGCTTGGCGCCGACGGCGCCGGTCGCCGGTAGCCGCGCCGAAAGCGAAACCCGCGAATCGCCCGCGTCGTAGAGTTCCGACTCGATGCCCTCGCGTGCGAGTGCATCCCGCAAGAAGAGGGCGCCCGCCTCCTCTGCTCCGGGCGGGTTGGTCGTGTCTATACGTATGTACTGGCACAAAAGCTCGGTGGCCTCGGCGGTAACCTCGTCCCAGTCGATCGCAATGGGGCTCTCTGACATGGCGGGGAGTCTATGCCGTATGCCGCCCCCCAAGCAAAAAGCAGCCGCGAGAGGGGTGGCCGGCCCGCGGGTGCGCTTGCCGGCCCGCCAGCGGCGGCCCGCGAAAATGCCCCGCAGCCGACCCCTCACCAGGCACGGCGAGCCAGGCACCTTGGCATCGGCGCCGACAATGACGTAAACGGGTGGGCCATGAACAAAAAACTGTCGTTCCTGGCCGCGGCGGTGCTCGTGCTGACCACCTCGGCGGCTCACGCTCAATGGAATCCCCAAGCCTTAGGCGAACAGGACACTCTCGAGTTCAGATCCGACTGTCCTGACGAAGGCGAGCACTGGTCACCCGTGTGGCTGGTCCTGCTCGACGGGGATCTCTATATCCGTCTCGGCAAACGCGCCGCAGAACGCTTCGACTGCAGCCGCGACAACCCCTATGTGGGCATCCGCATAGCCGGGCAGGAGTTCCCACGGGTCCACCTCGTGGACACGCCCGAGATGGTCGCAGCAACCGACGAGGCGATGGCCGACAAGTACTGGACGGACATCTTCATAAGTCCGTTTGCCAAGCATCTCTACAATATGCGCCTGGTCGTGGAAGCGGAGGCGACGACTCCCGAGGAGCAAGAGTAACACGTGAGCGACGAGTACAGCCTGATCAGAATCGACCGCGACGGCCCCATCGTCGAGGTCGTCCTCAATCGTCCCGAGAAGCTCAACACAATGCCGGTCGCGTTCTTCTACGAGATCGAGCGCGCATTCAAGGAGATCGACCGCGATCAGGACGTGCGCGTGGCGATCGTCCGCGCCGAGGGCAAGCTGTTCACCGCCGGCCTCGATCTCAAAGATGCAATGGGTACCATCGTCGGCGGCGACAGCTCGAGCAGCGATGCTGTCCGCAATCTTCAGATCTACGACACCATCCGGCGCCTGCAGGATTGCTTCACGGCAATTGAGAAATGCCGCAAGCCGGTGATAGCCGCCGTGCACGGCAAGTGCATCGGCGGAGGAGTAGATCTGACGACCGCGTGCGATATCCGCCTATGCTCGGCCGACGCGAGCTTCTCCATCTACGAGACCAAGATCGCCATCGTCGCCGACGTCGGCACCCTGCAGCGCATAACGGCGGTGGTAGGCAAGGGCATGGCACGCGAGATGGCGCTTACCGGCAAGTTCATCGATGCCGAAAGGGCGCTTCGTTCGGGACTCGTCAACGAGGTCTACACGGACGCAGACGAGCTCCTCGAAGGCGCCCGCGAGATGGCCCGGGAGATAGCCGACAACTCCCCGCTCGCGGTGCAGGGCACCAAGGTCGTGCTCAACTATTCGGACGAGCACAGCGTGGACGAGGGACTCGAGTACGTAGCCCAGTGGAACTCATCCTTCTTCCGTACAAACGACGTCACCGAAGCAGTGCAGGCCTTCCTGGAGAAGCGCAAGCCCGAATTCAAAGGGAATTAGGCCGGGTTAACCCTGGCGCCCGCGATGGCGCCAATCCCACGGCTTGTCGAAACGGCCGGCCCAGGCGCCGCGGCCTCCGGCACGCGCCTCTTTCTCGATCTGGACGTAGTCGCGGCTATAACGCCGGTAGGCCAGCGCGTAGCCCTCGCGCACTTGCTGCGCGGCCAGGTCCAGGCGACCGATGTGGCACACTGCCACCTTGCGCCCATAGGTGTCCACATCGCGGACTTCACACGTGACCGTGTTGCCACGCACCAGGCTCTCCAACGCCCGGCTGGCGACGTGGCCGCAGGGGTAGCGCCTGTCGTGCCGGTCCCAGCATTTCTGCTCGCGCTCGAAGGCATCGATGCCAAAGAGCCGCACCCTGTCTTGCGAAAACCTCAGACTGTCACCGTCGTCCACACGCGGACGGCCGGTCAAGATCTCCGCCTCCACGGGCTCCCCTTTGTCGATGATGAAGCGGTGCCCGCTGCCGGACATGCGGCCGAGCTGGAAGACGAAGACCAGGATGACGATGGCAAAGAGTGCTCTTATTACTAAAGGCAACGGTAAGTCCGACGCGCCCGTCCGCTACGTCCGGCACGGACCCGAGTAATTGCAGGCTAGCCGCGGAAGGTTTTGGAGGCAATGGGCCCCGGGTGCATGCCCGGAGATGAGTGTCGCGGAGACAAGCCGCGCGGGGGCCGCATCCGAGGCTACTCAGGGAGGCGGCAGGGGCGAACGGGGCGCGTTACCTGACTCCCCTCATGCCGATGAAGAGCACGTCGCCGCCGATCTCGTAAGAGCCCGGCATGATCATGGCCTCATCGGGGGAGATGTGCTGCTCGTCCTTGAACTGACGGCCATAGCTGACGTCCAACGTCCACTTGCCGAGATCGAGCGAGAAGCCCAGGCTCAGCTTGACGTCCTCAGCATCGAATACCATCGGGGAAACGCCGTGGTCCCCCACGATGCTGTCGGCATAGCCGACACCACCCCGCAAAGTCAGCCTCTCACTCCAGTCGTAGGCCGCGCCTGCCGATATCCGCCACTCGTCGTTGGCATCGTGGACCAGCGCGCGGTCTGCGTTCAGGGGCGCGGGAGCCGCCGCATTATCTTTGGTCTTCACCAGCGAGCTGCCGAACGACGAGGCATCGGTCCAGCGCCCAGCCAGCCCGACTTCAAACTTGTCGGTAACGTCGGCCGTGATCCCGACGAAGGCCTGCATCGGCATCTCGATGTCGAGGTTGAGGTCGTGCCGCCCGCCGCCGGGCAACACGATACTGCCGTCGGTCCACACCTCACCGGGCGTGCGAAAGCCCGCGCCGACGTAGAGTCTCTCGGACGCTCGCCACTGCATCCCGACCATCCCCTGAAGACCCGGCCCGGTAGTCTTGTACTTCGCAGACTGGGGGGACCGAACGGCGGCCCCTCCTTCGCCACCGGGCAGCGGAAAACGCACGCGGATCTGGCCAAGCAACGGTGTGATGGCCATGCCTACGTTGAGGTTGTCGGTCAGCTCGTAGGCGACCATCGGCGCCAGCGTTATGACAGTAAGCTCCGAGAGGAAGCTTCCAGCCACACCGGCCTCAGGGTCGGCTGGGAAATTGAACGCGGTACCTACCGAGCCATAGGTGGCGAACCCGTAGTGCCATCTGTCATTCTCGCCGAGCACGACCCCGAATTCGGGCGCGAACCCGAGGTGATTCTCTTCTTCGTCGTAGGTGCTGTAGGGCGCGCCGTCGATGGCACTCTCACCGTACATCAAGCCGACCGAAACGGACATGTAGCCGTCGGGAATTCCAGCAAGGCCGGCGGGGTTGGAGAAAGCGGCAAACGAGGGGGTAATCGGCCTGGCCACCGTGGCCCCTCCCATGTTGCCATCGGGAACACCCGCACTCGGCGCCAACAGTGCGGTGGCCTGGACCCCTGCAGGCAACGCCAGTAACAGCACGGCCGCAATCAACGAGGGGCCAAGCTGTTTCCTCGCCGTCCGGGCATCGCGCCACGCAGCACCCCCCTGCTTGCCGGAGGCGGGCAGCGTGGGAGACGAACGAAAGGCGATGGTACCAGATGATTCCCCGTTCATGATCGGCCCCTCGTATGGGAGCGGCGCGCCTAACGAAAGTCGGCGTCTGATCACCGGTCCCCAAACGGCGAGGGCCGCTGGCACATGAGTGCCGGCGACCGTGGCCGATTGACTCGTCAACCCGTCGCTTCTTAGATTGGCGGCTCGTCAGCTCCTCGCCCGCGAGCACCGAAAGGCCATGAAAGAGAGAACAGGACTAGTCGTCTTCTGGAAGAACTACGACCGCAAGGCCGTCCTCAGGTGTGCGCAAGAAGCCGACGAGCTTGGCTACGACTCCTTCTGGATTCCCGAAGGGTGGGCCTACGAGGCCTTCAGCCTGCTTGCCGAGATTGCGGTGCACACGAAGAACATCAAGCTCGGAACCGGCATCGTAAACGTCTTCAGTCGTTCCCCCGGCTTGATGGCAATGCACGCGGCCACCCTCGACGAGATCTCCGAAGGCCGTTTTCTGCTCGGTCTCGGCACCTCCGGCGCCAAGGTCATCGAGGGCCTCCACGGCATACCTTACGAGAAACCGCTCACACGTCTGCGCGGGTACATAAAGATCGTGCAAACGCTCTTGCGAGGCGAGAGGCTCACTCACGCGGAGGTCGATATGTGGGATCTCCGCCATTTCAAGCTGGAGATGTCGCCGGTCCGCGACCGCGTTCCGATCTACTGCGCATGTCTCAATGACAAGGCGGTGCGCATGGTGGGAGAACTTGCCGACGGTTGGATGCCCACCTTCTGGCCCTACGAGCAGCTCGAAAAGGGCAAGGCGCTGCTGGCCGAGGGAGCAGCGCGCAGCGGCCGCGACGTGGACGAGATCACAACGGCTCCGTTCACGACCGTTATCCCGATGCCAGATCCGGAGCTCAGCTACTCCACCGCGCGCGGTCTGATCTCCTTCTACATAGGCGGCATGGGCGTCTACTATCACGCGATGCTCAGCCGCATGGGGTTCGCCGACAGCGTGGACCCGGTTCGCGACCTCTACGTGGCGAACAAGCGCGACGAGGCTGCCGCCGCCGTCTCCGCCGAATTGCTCGACGCGCTGGTAATCGCCGGCGATCCCGAATTCTGCCGCGAACGCCTCGGCCAGTGGCGCGCCGCCGGCGTGGAGATGCCGATCCTCGGCCTGCCGACCGACCACGGGCCGGAGCTGAGCTCCATGTTCCTGAATCTGATGGCGCCCGCCTAGATCTCGATTCCAACGGACCGAGGAGCCTCCCCCATCGCTGTGCGCCGTCGGGCACGGGCTGACCCTGCATGCCGGCGTGTATGTCCCGGGCGGCGACACGCCAATGGTCTATGTACGGATGAGGTTTTCGGAATGGACGGTGGTCATAACGGCGATCGTGGGACAGACTCGCCGCCAACGGTCAACTGACGCTGTTCATCAACGTCGGGCGTAAGCCGTTGAAGCGGCCAACGTTCCCGTCGGCTGAGTTTCCGGAAACTACGGCGTCTTGAAGAGGCATGACCTCTGCAGACGTCAGTGTTCTGCACAATGGAATCCGAATGACTATGAACAAGATCGCGAACTTCCAACAACTAGCAGCATTCGTGGTCGGTGCGATGATGGCAAGTTTACCATCGCCAGCGGTGGCGCAGATCCCGCGACCGGGTGTCGAACGAGCTATTCACGAGCTAGAGGCGACGACACGGACCAGATTGGGCATCACGCGTTCTCAATCCACGGGTTTGGTAACATTCCTGGCCGCACCTATGGATCGAGCGATTCCGATTCGTAGCGCGCAGGGCGTGGAGGCTGGCGATCGGGCACTGGCGTTTATCTCGTCGGCCGGCGCCGCATTCGGCATTCATGATCCTGAGGGTGTTCGCGTCGTCAGTGTGTCGCCTCGTGACGAGGTGGGTATGGAGCACGTGCGTCTACAGCAGTACCACGACGGCGTTCCTGTGCGAGCTGCCGAGCTGAATGTTCACCTGAACGACCGCGGTGTCGTCTCGGTCAACGGTCGTACAGTGCCAGACCTCGATTCGGTGAGTGTCGCGCCCCTTGTTGCCCATGAGGCTGCCAACGTGGTCGTGCGCGCCTTCGTGGCCAACAAACTGCAACAGAGAGAGGCGACGCTGACGGCCGCCCGCCTCGAGATACTCAACTCGCGGTTCTTGCTGGGCTCACTGTCGGACTCTCGCTTGGCATGGTTTGTCGAGGCGCGCGCGTTGGGCTTTCGCGAGTTCATCTGGATAGACGCACTCTCGGGCGATCTTCTCCTCCACTTCAGCCAGTTGGCCAAAGCACGGAATCGACTCATCTACGATGCAGAATCCACCGCTTCCCTTCCCGGACGTCTGGTTCGCAGTGAGGGCTCGCCGGCCACAGGTGATGCCGACGCAGACGCGGCCTACGACTACTCGGGTGACACCTACGATTACTTCTTCACAAAGCATGGGCGGGACAGCTTCGACGACGCCGGCGCCAGTTTGATATCCACGGTACATATCTGCCCGCCTTCCGAGGCTTGTCCGTATATCGGCGCGTTCTGGGACGGGACACAGATGGCATACGGGGACGGTTTTTCCTTGGCCGATGACGTTGATGCTCACGAACTGACACACGCAGTAACGCAATATTACCAGCCACTTGCAGATCAAATACGGAACA
>PIVZ01000975.1 GCA_003354045.1 bacterium | reverse complement strand
TGTGACTCTGCTCAATGAGTACCTCAGCGAGATGACCGACTTCGTGAAGGCGAACGGCGGCATAATCGACAAGTTCGAGGGCGACCTGATCATGGCGGAGTTCGGCGCGCCGTTGCACGACCCCGAGCACGCTCTTCAGGGCTGCCGGGCGGCTCTCGCCATGGACAAGCGGCTCGCCGAGATGCGGGAGGGCTGGATCGCTGAGGGACGCCCGCCACTGCACGCCCGCATCGGCTTGAACACCGGCCGCGTCGTGCTCGGCAACCTGGGGAGCCGGGAACTGCAGGACTACACTGTCCTCGGCGACTCAGTGAACCTGGCCTCCCGGCTCGAGGGAGCGAACAAGGGCTACGGCACATCACTCTGCATCTCCGAGTTCACCTACGAGCAGGCGAAGTCGGGCGTCATCGCGAGGGAACTCGACTGGATCCAGGTGAAGGGAAAGGCGAAGTCGGTGACGATCTACGAGCTGATGGCGCTGCGCGACGTTGGGCTCGATCCGGCTACCGAGAAGGCGGTCGCGGAGTACGCGGCCGGCCTGGAGGCCTACCGCGCCCAGGCCTGGGACGAGGCGGAGGCGCGCTTCGTCTCGGCCATAGCAAGCCGCGGGGCCGACTCGCCCTCCGAAAAGCTGCTGGATCGCGTGAAATACCTGCGCGAGAATCCCCCGGGCGAGGACTGGAACGGCGTCTACGTCATGACGTCTAAATAACTTGCCTGCGGCCCCTCCCCGGAACTATCATTCATCGAGGCTCCTGCAAGGTGTCTCCGGCTTCCCCGCTAAAACTTATGCAGAACGGGCGAACGGAATCCCCTCCGCTGCCGCCCGCTGGGGGATGATGGGCATGATTCGCACACTCCTGTTCACATTGATGATCCTGGCGCTCTGCGCCGGCTGCGAGCAGAGCATCGACGACGGCAATATCTGGAATCCCAACGAAGCTCCCGAGATCATCCTGAGCAGTGGCCCTCCCGAGGGCGATCCGGACTACTCATACAGAGTCCACTTCTACTGGTTTGGGTTCGACCCGGACGGCACGATCAGCGGCTTCCAATGGCTGATGACGGACGACGAGGAGACAGGACCCCTGCTCGTCGACTACCAGATCTATAACACGCTGGATGCTCTCGGCTACGAGTGGTCCTATACGGACGCGTCCGACAGCACGTTCGTCGTTTCGGCGGACGGCACGCCCGACGAGAACGAA
>PIVZ01000974.1 GCA_003354045.1 bacterium | reverse complement strand
CGGTGTCCTGTCATCCGGGCTACGCAGCCACCAATCTGCAAGTCGTCGGCCCGCAGATGGTGAACTCGAACTTGCTGGTGACGCTTGCCGGCTGGGCCAATAAGGTCTTTGCCCAAAGCGCAGAGATGGGGGCGTTGACTAATCTGTATGCGGCCACGGAGCCCACGGTGGCCGGTGCCAGTTACATCGGTCCCGGTGGTCGCCTCCAGCAGTCGGGCTACCCCGAGCCCGTGAGCCCGAACTCGCGTGCGCTCGACGGCGAGACCGCACGCAAGCTCTGGGATCTTTCCATCGAGCAAACCGGCATCGATTTCGCGGCGCTCGCGTAGTGCGGCTCAACATCGGCACCGATACTGGCTGACGGCATGAGCCTCTGCGCAGGCGACTTGGTTCGCGGTTTCGAAGAGGTCTGCAGATCAGACCAGCGTGCGATTGTGACAAGCAAGCCCGCGATCCGAACAAGCCGTGGAGTGGCGACGCTAGCGGCGCGAACCTGACCGAGAGGGAAGCCGGGAGTAGAGATGGGCGATGCTTGACTCCCTGGCGCGATCCAACGCGCCGTAGTATCAAGGCTCTATCGGGGGACACCAACCAGAGGGAGCCGACAGACGATCATGGAAAACCTAGAGGGAAAAGTCGCAGTGATTACCGGCGGGGGATGTGGCATCGGGCGTGCGCTGGCCGAGCAGCTTGCTCCGTTGGGTTGCCACATGGCCTTGGTGGACATCGACCAGGGACGTCTGGACGAGGTGGCCGGTGCATGCGCCCGCAACGGGCTCACTATTACCACGCACGTGGCAGACGTGCGCGACCGTAACAATATGAAGGCGCTGGCCGACGAGGTCGTGAAAGTACACGGCGGTGTCCAGATACTGGTGAACAATGCCGGTGTGACCGCGTGGGGCAGCTTCGAGGAGATGTCCTTCGAAGATCTCGACTGGGTGCTCGATGTGAATCTCAAAGGGGTGATCAACGGCTGCAAGTTCTTCCTGCCCTACCTGCGCAAGCAGCCCGAGGCGCACATCGTAAACGTATCGAGTCTGTTCGGCATACTGAGCGTCAGACACCAGGCAGCCTACTGCATGAGCAAGTACGCCGTGCGCGGTTTGACCGAAGCGCTCGATGCCGAGTTCGACGGCTCCCCGATAAACGTGAGCGTCATTCATCCTGGCGGTGTCGCCACCAACTTCATCGTCGATGTCAGAATCTT
>PIVZ01000395.1 GCA_003354045.1 bacterium | reverse complement strand
GCGTCCTCTGGGCCCCTCGCCTGCCCTCAACCTCGGCGGCATCCCCTACGGCATCCCGTTTGCCGGCGCCATGAGCCACGCCGACATCGACCACATGGTGGGTTGCTTTCACGAGGCCGCGGCCTTGATGAAATCGGTTGGCTTCGACGCCCTCGAGATCCACTTCGGCCACGGCTACGGACTGAGCCAGTTCATCAGTCCCAAGACCAACAGGCGCAGCGATGAGTACGGGGGCTCCCTCGTGAACCGCATGCGCCTGCCCCTGCGCGTGTTGGAGGAGGTGCGCAAAGCCGTCGGGGACGAGTTCCCGATCCTCGGCAAGATGGGGCTCACCGACGGAGTGTCGGGCGGCCTGACGACCGACGAGGCCGTCGAGGTGGCGGCGATGCTCGACGAAGGCGGGATCGACGCACTGATCCCCAGCGGCGGCACCAGCAGTATGAACCCGATGCTGCTTTTTCGTGGCGACAGTCTGGCGAAGGGCTTGATCGAGCTGGAGACGAATCCGATCACGAAGCTGGGCTTGCGACTGGTCACGCCTTTCATTTTCAAGAACTACCCCTACGAAGAGCTCTACTTCCTGGACGGCGCCAGGCGGGTGCGCGACCGGGTCAAGCGATGCAAGATCGTCTACATCGGCGGCGTCAGCACGCTGGCCAGCCTGGAGACCGTGATGCGCGAGTTCGACTTCGTGCAGCTGGGGCGGGCCCTGGTCAAGGACCCCGCGTTCGTAAAGCACGCCCAAGCGGACTCCCAGTACGTCAACGGCTGCGATCACTGCAACAAGTGCGCGACCCTCATAGCGCATCCGCAAGGCATCCGTTGCGTACTGAACGACTGAGCAGACGCTCGCCGAAACCCTCGGCGCGGCAGTGGCCACCGTGGCATTGATACAGGCCCGGCACCGATCCTATACTGCGCCGATTCGCAAACACCCCGTCCTCCGGGGCAAGAGCATGGCGCAAGGATAGGGAGCACGATCATGGCAGACGAAGCGACGCTGGAAGGACTGAAGGAACTGCTGGGCTACACCGATGAGCAGTGGGAGACCTGGAAGAGCAACCCCCGCAACCTGCAGGTCGCCGAGAATCTCGACGGCTTCGAGAAGTACAAGATGGTGGCCGAGGTGACCAGTTCCCATGGCTGCGCGGTGGGCCACAAGGTCGGTGACCGCATCGTCTACAGCGGCGGTGGAGCCCTGCTGTGCAAGGAAAACCCCGACATGGTCTGCTTCGGGCTGCTCGGCCCGGTGAACTCAATAGTTCCGGGCGTCTTTGATGCCATTTGCCGAGGCGATGATCCGACCAAGCTCGCTTTCAACAAGGTCCACTGCGTGGACGTTGGCGTGGACGAAGGTGGCTGGGGTGCGGTTGTGGCCGAGATCAAAGTGGAGAAGGTGTAGCGGACGGATGGCGGGCAACCGTCTCTACCCAGGCGACCGGCAGCCGGCCTCGCCGTTATCTGCGGTCGCTGCCGCATAACGACACTCCCGAAAGGCAGAGTACGTGGGCAGATGGAGGCTGTCGAGTGACAAAGTGAAAATCGTGCCGAGAAACCATCAACGCTGAGGGCCATTCTCGGGGATTCGAATTCCGCATTGGAATCAAACGTGATCTAAATCACTGTTCTGCGAGTGCTGTCGAAATAGCGGTCTCCGATCCCTGGAACATCTTTGGCTGGATTATCGGTTCTCGAGTCGCGATCATGGTTGGATTACTCGTCACCCGTTCCAGGACTGCCAGTATCGCCGTATAGTGTGCGGTCGGACTCGAAGGGAATGCGAGCACCTGGACGCCGACTCCAGTTCCCAGCCCGCCCGCATCGACCCTGAACCACTTTCTTCGAGGCATTGGAGGTGTGTCATGCGTCAGGCCTCCACCCGAGAATGCGAGTAGACAGAACATGAGCAATCGCTCATATTCATCTTCGAAACGGGGAAGAGAAGACGCTTCGATCACTCAGGCTTGATCTCTGATGACCGCCACCAATCCAGCAGTCATTTTGCGCGTTGGCCGGACCGAACGGCTCGTGTCGGCACTGAGTACTGACAAAGGAGGCTGATCGTGCGTCTGTCACAGGCGGAGTTCGAGGGAATGAGCCATCCTGCGCGGCGCTTCTTCCACAGGCACGTGGAGCATCGTGTTTTCCTGTGGCTGGGACTCGACGTCGCCGGAAAGAACGTCCTCGAGATCGGCTGTGGGAATGGGTACGGCGCGCTGCTCCTCTCAGAGCAGCGGCCGGCCAGCTATCATGGCGTCGACCTCATGACCGAGCAGATAGAGTTGGCCCAGCGGCGGGAGCTGCCTGGGTTTAGCTTCAGCGCCATGGACGCGACTCACCTCGACGGGATCGAGAGCGCGAGCAAGGACGTAGTCGTGATCTTCGGAATCCTGCACCACATCCCTGCATGGCGCGATGCGGTCGCGGAAGTCCGCCGCGTGGTGCGCCCCGGAGGTCTGTTCTTCTTCGAAGAGCCCGACCGCCGGGTGATCGCCCTGTGGGATCGCTGCTTTGACTGGGGTCACCATCCGGACGCGGGTTTCCGCCTCGGTGAGCTTGAAGCAGCAGTCGAGGAAGCCGGGCTTTCGATCGAAGGTCGGCGCGTGCTGCCGCAGGTGCTGGGCTCCTACCGCGCTTGCCGCTCGCAGTAACCCGGCGGTTCGGCCAACAAGCCACCATCTACCCGTCCCTTCTAGAAGCTCCCCCCGGCTTGCTCATCTGTGCCGGGCATCGTACGTTTGATCTTCCGACCGCTGTAAGGTCGGGGCCACACGAACGCTCCCCCATCCAACGAGCACTCCTGTCGACCCGCTGTGCAGCTCGAGCATCGGTGGGCAAAGTAACAGCGAACGAACGGCTCACAGGAGGAAGAGAATGGCGGAACCCACAGGCTCCACGCCCGCCGGCATGGCCGTCGGCGGTTGGGCCGAGACACCACATGCGGGTATCTACGCCAGCCTCTTCCTCGCTTCTATGGGTTTGCTCACCCTCGAGGTCGCGCTCACCCGTTTCTTTTCGTTCACCGTCTGGTACCACCTCGCCTACCTGACGATCAGTGTCGCCATTCTCGGCTTCGGCTCCAGTGGCGCGTTGGTCGCGGCATTCCCCGGTGTGTTCCGCCGAAACGGGCAATCGCTGATTACGGGAGGCCTCGTCGCCGCTGCGCTAGCCACGGTACTCGGGCTGATTTACCTCTCCCGTTTCCCGCTCGAGATGGACTACCTGACGCATGCCCTACGTGCCGGGGAGTTCCCTACCGCGTTCTCTCGCAGACTGTTGCTCTACTACTGTACAGTCGCAACGCCGTTTCTTCTCGCCGGCTTCGCTGTCGGAGTTCCCTTCGCGGCATATCCACGCCTCATGGGCAGGCTCTACTTCGCCGATCTCGTCGGCGCCGCGCTTGGATGCCTGGTGGTGGTGATGCTCATCCGGCCGCTCGGCGTACCGGGCGTGATTCTGGTCGCCGCTGCCTTGATGCTCTCCGCAGCAGCTGCGCTGTGCGCCGGAGGCGGCCGGCGACGGATGGCGCTGGTAGTCGGCATCGCCAGCGTCGCGATGATGCTGTTCGCTCGACCGCTCGGCAACTCCCTTGACATCGCTATCACGGGAAACAAGAGCTTGGCGGTCTCGGCGTGGCTGGGATCGATCCCCTCGGTCAACGAGGCCGACTACAGCCAGTGGACCGCATTGAACCGGGTCGACGCCTTCGGCTGGGATCGTCCGACGCAATACCAGTTCTGGAGTTCGAACGGACTCATGAAGGGGTTCGAGGGCCCGACGCCCTTCGTTGCGGTGCTCTACTACGACGGCAGCAACGGCTCGAATATCTACAGCTTCGACGGCAGCTTCGACGACTACGAGTTCTTGGAACACCACCTGCTACGCACGCCGTACCTCTTGGTCGATCAACCGGAGGCTCTGGTGATCGGCGTCGGCGGCGGCGTCGACATGATGAACGCCATCAAGCAGGGCGCCCGCCACGTGACAGGCGTCGAGTTGCAGCCGGAGACCGTCGCGCTACTGAAAGAACCTCTTCGTGAATTCACCGGCGACTTCTACCATCGAGACGATGTCACCCTCGTTGCCGGCGAGGGTCGTCATTACATCCGGAAATCCGAAGAGAGTTTCGACGTCATCGAGATCACCGCCGTCGATACATTCGCGGCACAGGCCACGGGCGCATACGTCCTGGCCGAGAGCTATCTCTATACGGTAGAGGCACAAGTCGATTTTCTCTCCCACCTGAACGAGAACGGCGTTCTCTCCATGGTCGTCGGCGGTGCCATCAGCCCACCGCCCCTCACGATACGGCTGGGTCTCAATGGATATCGCGCGCTGCAGCAGTTGGGGGCTGCGAATCCCGAGCAGCACCTCATGATAGTGTCCGCACCGTCGCAGCGTTCCCACGCTCGGACGGAAGCGGTCTTGGTCAAGCGAGTACCCTTCACTCGAGAAGAGGTCGATACGGTCGAGACCTTCGCCGACGCAAAGGGGTTCACGGTTCTATACTCGCCACTTCCTGAACCGGGGATCGAGTATCCACTGACCCCGGTACTCGGCGCGGACGAGCCGGCACGGCAGCGGTTTCTCGAGAAGTCGCCTTTTCGGGTCGACGCGGTGTATGACGCCAATCCGTTCTTCTACAACATCGCGAAGTGGCGGAACCTCTCTCCAACGGTAATCGCCGGGAGTAACCCCGGCTCCTTTGTCGGCCAGCTGGTGCTGGTCATGATGCTCGGTCAATCCGTACTGCTGGGCATGGTGCTCATCGTCTTCCCACTTCTGCTCGGCGCGCGTGAAGGCCTGCAAACGCGTGGTGTCATTTCGTACATGATCTACTTCCTTTCGCTCGGCGTTGGATTCATGTTCATCGAGATCAGCTTAGTCCAGTAGTTCGTTCTATTCCTCGGAT
>PIVZ01000973.1 GCA_003354045.1 bacterium | reverse complement strand
CCGTGAGCAATGGCATTCGGGGCGGCGCCGACGAGCAGCAGGAACGGCATGCCGGCCGGTACCAGGCTGGTGAAGAGGATCACCTCCGGCGCCACGCCGACGTAGGGCGCCAGCACCAGTGCGACCGGGAGCGAGATGGCGATCGCCGCCACGTTCATGATCAGGTTGGTCATGATCAGGACGAAGAAGGCGATTCCCATCACGAACAGGAACCAGGGGGCATTGTGAAAGAAGCCGAGCCACTGGATCGCCAGCCAGGTGGCCGCACCGGTCTGCCAGAGACAGAAACCGAGACTCATCGCCCCGCCGAAGAGCAGGATGATGTTCCAGCTCGTGCCCTCGAGGTCCTTGATCGACAGGATCCGGAAGAGGAAGAAGAGGATCGTCGTCACCAGGATGATCGCGCTCTTGTCGAGCGGCTTCAGCGCCGGCAGGAACGACCGCAGGCCGAGCAGCGTGATGGCCGCGAGCACGAACACCAGCGCCATGATCTCCGACCAGGTGATCGGTCCGAGACGCTCGAGTAACCGCTTCGCCCGGTTCCGCAGGCCGGGGATACGCGCCTTCTCCGGCCGGAAGAAGACCATGAAGAATCCCCAGAGGAGCGCCGTCATGGCCACCCCGATCGGCAGCATGTAGTAGGTCAGCTGGAAGAAGCTGATCGAGCTGCCGGTGATGTCGCGATAGAAACCGATCGCCACGGCACCCCGCGCCGCTCCCAGCAGCGTGATGATGCTGCCTGCCCCGGCGACGAACGCCATGCCCATGAAGAGACCCTTGCCGAAACGGGTCGGCTTCTCCTCGTCGCTGTACAGGCTGTGGATGGCGAGGAGCAGCGGATAGATCGTCGCCGCCACCGCCGTGTGGGCCATGAAGAGAGTCAACCCCGCCGTCAGCGCGAAGCAGCCGAGATAGATCATGCTGGTCCGCTCACCCACCATGACGAGCATGCTGTAGGCGAGACGTCGAGTCAGACCGGTCTTGGTGAAGACGGTGCCGATGACGAGCGAGCCGAAGATGAACCAGACCGACGGATCCATGAAGTCGGTGAATGCTTCGCGCGCCGGACGGATGATCGCCAGCGCCTGCACGACCGCCACGGTGATGCTGGTCACCCCGATCGGAATCACCTCGGAGACCCACCAGGTGACCGTCATCAGGAAGAGGGCGAGTGCGGCCTTTCCCTCACGCGACAGTGGAAAGACGGTGCCTTC
>PIVZ01000972.1 GCA_003354045.1 bacterium | reverse complement strand
CAGAGTCGACCAAACAGCAGCGCCGAGCGCAGCGACCGGGCCGGCGGCCACGACATCGTCGGGAAGATCATGGGCCCAGGAAGCGGAGCGCGCGTCGGCGTTCGCGGTCAAGGCCTCGCCGTCGCTCCGCCGCAGCAGCACGCCGAGAAGTGCAACGGCTCGCGCCGGGTTCGCGGACATCAAGCTCTTCCAACGCAGCGGTAAGATGGGAGAGTGCGGACTCGCAAGGAACTCGAGCCGACTGGCAAACAGCTCGTCACTGTCTTCACTGGGGTCGTGCCAGAACACCCGCTCGACGCCGAGCGCCAAGTCCGGTTTCCCCTCGGTCCACTGTGCGAGAAGCGTTGCCACGCCATCGCTCCAGCTCGTGCTCACCGAGGCCAACAAACCGATGAGACGATCGCGCTGACCGTCCGGCCATTCTTCCCAGGCCCGCTCGAGCCACGACCGCATGGCATCCATCCAATCGGGCTGTCCGCGCAAAACGGTTTCGGCAACGACCACTCTCAGATCGGGATCCACCAGCCATCCTGAAACCGTCGTACGCGCCGCTTCGT
The DNA here is from genome assembly GCA_003354045.1 of bacterium. Classification (GTDB taxonomy): domain Bacteria; phylum Desulfobacterota; class Binatia; order UBA1149; family CAITLU01; genus PIVZ01. Next base: position 657 of record PIVZ01000972.1, on the reverse strand, counting down.
TAGGTGGTGTCAGGCCGGCAAGACCGAGCCAAAGCGCCCGCTTGAGCAACGGCCGAACCTCGCCGCTCTTGGCCACCCCATCGAGCAGAGTCTCCGCGTTCGCTCTGTCCACAATAGAGGGGACGGCCAGTCGCAGGCGGCGCGCCGCGTGTAGGCTCTGCTGTTCTCTCGAGCCCAGGCGCCCGATCAGTTCACCGACGCTACGCGCAGAACCCAGCCGCTCGGCGATTCGAACATCGACGAGAATCTGATGCACCGGTCGGATTCTGTCTCCCGCAGCATCCCTCAGCAGCGCGCCTGCCCTTTCCAGGAGGTCGAGGGCTTCCTCGTGCCTTGCCAGCCTACTACGCGGCACCGAGAACAGGCCCTCCCTATCCATGTAGTCGATAATTGCATCGAGCGCTCGGTCCGCCTCCGACCGCGACGGGCCGCACACAAACCGCCACCACCTCTCGACCAGAGTCGTGAGCGAGTTAACGCCGGACCAGTCGACATGCCCCTCGACGATTTGGCAGAGAATAGTCAGTGCGAACGGCAGCCGTACGAGCCTGCGCAGCTCGAGGCCAAGGGCATCGAACGGAACTCCCTTACTGGCAAGCTCAGCGACGACAAAGCGTTCCTCGAGCTCGCCGACGCGGATCGACCGGCCCGGGTTTT
>PIVZ01000394.1 GCA_003354045.1 bacterium | reverse complement strand
CTGGTTAATGGTCGAGCTGTTGCCCATCAGCTCCAGCGGACCATGGTCGAACCCGCAAAAGGCGGGCAGACGGCGGCCGAGCAGCATGTGCTTCATCAGTATTTGCTGGTGACTGCCCCATCGCCGCGCCTTGCCGGCCAGAGCGCCGGCGGCCACACGGGCGAACACCGCGTCGCGGCCTTCCTCGCCATACCAAAGGCTCTCGGGTGCCAGCAGAATTCTGTCGAAGTTCGCATAGAAGTCGATGAGAATGCCGGTCTCCTCCATCAGGAAGCCAATCACCTCGGGGCCGCCCAACCGACTGAACACCTCGACGATCAGCCCGCGGTAGAATCGCTCGAACAGGTAGGCCGCCTCGGAGTCCGGGTCGTAGCGGTAATCCCAGTCGGCGAGCAGACGGCCGTTCGCACTGTCGGGCAGTAGCGGTCCGAGGATGCGCATGAACCGCTCGGCTTGCAGCGAGAAAACGTCCATATGCATCGCGCGCACGCCGGTCGTCGTCCATTCGTCACCGGCGGCGAGCATCTGAGCAATGCGCTCGGCGCGATACGAGCCCATCGGCAGATTTATCGGATCGGTCTTGCCGAAATGGTTCAGATCGTCGTTGGCCGTGGCGATGAAGCCGCACTCCGGGTTCATCGTGCGCGGAAGATCCTCGGGGGCGACCGTCCCCTTCCAATCGTTGGCCGGGTCCCAGCCGGGCAGCGGTATGAAGCCGTTTTGCCCGGTGGACCGCAGCGGCATACAGCCCGACATCTGGTAGCCGATGTTGCCCGAGGCGTCTGCGAGCACCCAGTTCCAGGCGGTCTCTATGCGACCGAGCAACTTCATACCGGCGGCAACGTCAGGGGCCTCCAGCATTCCCTGAATGGTCGCGAGCGTCTGACTGCCGGCATTGGCCGAGGCCCAACGCGTGGCCAGATAGAGACCCGGCACGCTGGGATCACCCTCGAGAACGCCGTGCTCGTTCTCGTAGAAGGTGACCGTCTCGTCCTTGTGGCGGCGCCGCTTGATCGTCTCCGTACGCACCGCAAACGGTTGCCACGACTCCGTGCCCTCACTCACGCGGCGGTAGCAGCCGTCGCGGCAGTCCTCGATCCAGGAGTCGATGGCGTCCATGAAGGTGTAGGTGGCGCCCCAGGCGAGATCGTTGGTGCGGCCGACCAGTGCGCCGGGAAGTCCGGGCATGGTGGCGGCAATGCAGTAACGGTCGCCGAGCTCGAGAACGATCTCGTTCCACACCGCGGGCAGGCGATCGGCCTCCAGGTGGGGATCGTTGGCCAGGATGCACCGCCCGCTAGCGGTCTTGCGGCCGGAGATCGCCCAGTTGTTAGATGCCACCGCGTGCGGCAAGGCCTGGCTCCAGCGCACCTCGGCCGGAACGATGCGCTCGCCGAGTTCGACGCGGCCAAGCAGCTCACGGTCGAGCCCGTCGAGAAGGCCGGGAAAGAGTTCCTCGAGCTGCGGCGTCGGCACTCCCGCCTGAACCATCTCGACGAACAGTCTCTCCATGTCGCCCTGGCTTTGCGCCAGCGCCACGTAGCCGGCCAGCCGTGAGACCAGGATCGAGTCGGCCAATCTCCAGTCCTCCAGGGGATGGCCGAGCAGGCGAAGCTCCCAGGGAATGCCGCGCGCGAAGGCATCGTTCACGCCGTCACAGTAGGCTTCGGCGATTCGGCGCGGCCCGTCCGCGAGCTCGGCGGCCGCCTCATCGACGCCACCGGCGAAGTTCATACGGCGAAAGAAGCGGTCTACCGCGAGCATGTCGTCGTCGTCGCGCAGCAGTTCGCAAGCGCGACCCGCAGCCAAGGTGCGCATGACGAGCATCTGCATGCCGCGGTCACGGGCATGGCAGTAGCCGAGGCCACGGTAGAGATCGGCTTGCGTTCGCGCTCGCACGTGCGGCACACCGTGCTCGTCACGCGCTATACGGATCTCGTCCTCTCCCCGCACCGCCCATTGTTCGTTGTCGCTCATCGATCGCTCTCTCTCGCGGACGTCTTGCTGCAAGTACCGCGCGCAGTGTGCACGGAGGGCGGCCGCTAGGCTAGCCGCTTGGCTGCGTCAGCGGACAGCCTAAGGAGTGGGAAGTGCCGACCGCGTTGGGGCCGCGGCGGGATCGGCACTGACGGGCTCGGTCGCGACCGGCTCGGCGGCGCGGTCGCCGGAAGTCGATCCGGGGCGGGCACCCTCGGCCCACGTCATGGCGGCGCGCCAGTAGTCGGTAAACGCCTCGCCGTCCGTGTAGTAGTAGAGCATCACCACCGGCTGGTAGTTGGTCCGGTTGAGGTTCCCGGTGACCCGTACCATATGACCGCCACAGTCGCAGTCGTGGCCGTGCTCGGCAAACGAGGTGCAGCGACACTCGCGCCCGTAGTAGGCCGCAAGACCGTCGGCGGTGCGCTCGGCCTGACCGAGGGTGTCCACGAAGTTGGAGCCGATGACGCCGAGCACCCGGTATTCGTCCACGGCCAACTCGAGCAACACCGCACCGTCATGCGCCGGCATGTCTTCGGCCATGGCGAAGGCCTCGCAACCGAGCGCCGTGAAGCGGATGCTATAAACCAACGGCACCCATCCGAACGGGCACCCGACCGGGCGTGATTCGGGCCCCACGACCTTGCCAAGGTGAGAGGCGAGCTGGCGATCGAAGGCGGCCGCACCGGGTCCGAGGATCACGTCACCGGGCGCACCGGTATGCGCGCCGGTGGCCCACACCGATTCCGGTAGGTGGATAACGATCTTGCGGGGGACCAACGTGCAGCCGGCCGCGAGCACGCACATGACCACGAGAATCAGGCGTGAAAGCACGGGTAAGGTGGGGCCAGCAGTCCGTTGAAGAACTCCGGACCGAGCCACGTGCCGAGATTCGGGCCGAGATCAAGGCGCGAAACCGCAGGCATAGTGGTGCTATGTCGAGGTTTCGTAACGAAGAGATCGGCCCGAAGGTCGGTGCGTGGCGACGGGAGCGGGTTCTTCAACGGGCTGCTACCCCGCTCCCGGCAGCCAGTAGCCGGCCGAGTCGGTCTCGTGACCGAACCACACGACCGCATAGTTGTCGTTGATCCCCACGCCCATGGCCTGCCACGGACGCTCCGTCCACTCGCCCCTGTTCAGAACGACCGCCTCATGCTCCGCACTCTTACGCCAGCCATTCAGGGCTTCCTCCGGCGTGGCCTTCTGGCTGTGCCAAAACGAAATCTCGTAGCCCAGGCCAGGATAGGCGGTTAGCTCTTCGGGCTTGCCCCACATGCACTCGGCACGGGCATGGTTGGCGATATAGCAACACGGCGTCCAGCGGCCGCGCCCCGACCAGCTGTGCAGGTTGCAGGGATCGTTGGGCGGGTAGTCTTGCAGATCGCGTGCATGCAAGCGCGCGACGTAGGAAAGGCTCAACGAAAGCGACACCGGTGGCAGACGGTGCCTGGCACGGTGTGCGTTGATCATCTCGTGAAGTCGCCACTCCTCTTGCGACGGCTGAGCCTCGGGCGTCTGGTAGCGCCGCCCGGACTCTGACTCCCCGCGACGCATCTGCTTGTTGTGGACCACCATCTCGCCGCCGACCGGTTGCTGCGGTTGCTGCCGGTGGTGCAGCACCGTCTCCTTGGCTGCCGGCTTCTTCGACCTGGCGGAGGTCTGCCCGTCGCCCTGCTTGCCGAACGTCGGGAGCGAGCCGGGGACGACCCACACGCAGCCAGCGAGCCATAACCCGAGGCCGAGCAGACCGACGGCGGTCCTCAGGCGAGTGCGCCTTCGGGCTCGACTGCACGTAGTTCTCCGACCGACCCTCATCGCGGCCCCCTCTCGCGCCCCTTATCGGTGGGTCGCCTATGCCTCGCCGCACCCAGTGCGGCGGTAATCTCGCTGACGATGCGCGCGGCTTCCGCCTTGGGATCGCGGGCGTCGCGGATGGGCCTGCCGACCACGATGTAATCGGCCCCCTGCTCTATCGCCTCTGCCGGACCCGTTACCCTCTCCTGATCGCCCACGTCGTCCTGCGGGCGGCGAATGCCGGGGGTGACGATCGCGAAACGCGGCCCACAGGCCCTGCGGATGGCCTTGACCTCCTTGGGCGAGGCGACCACGCCGTCCATTCCGGTGATCTCGGCCAGCGCGGCCAAGCGCACGACCTGGTCTTCGAGGCCGTGCCGCACGCCGATGGTCGCGAGATCGTCGTTCGACAGACTGGTAAGCACGGTAACCGCCAGTATACGCGGCCGCCGCAGGTGCTCGCTACGGCAAACCCGACGCACCTGACGAACGGTTTCCTCCATCATCGCCGTGCTTCCAGAGGCGTGCACGTTGAACATGGCCACGCCGAGGCGGGTGGCCTCGACCGAGGCGCGAGCCACAGTCTGGGGAATGTCGTGAAACTTGAGGTCGAGAAAGACCTCGCCGCCACGCTCGCGCACGTACTGAATGATGCGCGGCCCGGAGCGCATGAAGAGCTGCTTGCCGACTTTGAACATCCCGACGCTGCCGTGCAGAGCGCGCACGAGTTGGCCGGCCTCGCGCACGGAGCCCACGTCGAGGGCAAAGATCAGGCGCTCGCGGGCGCGCTCCTCGAGTGTCGGCCGCGGCTTCATGATCTCGTCGCCATGTCCGCACTGACGCGCACCGCAACCTCGCCGGCTGCCTCTTCGAGCCCCACGTTGCAGGCCTCGGCCTCCGCGCGCGCCTTGATCTCTACCTCGCCCTGCTCGAGGCCGCGCGGACCGATGGTTATGCGGTAAGGAATGCCGATCAGGTCGGCGTCGTTGAACTTCACGCCGGCGCGCTCGTCGCGATCGTCGAGCAAGACCTCCATACCGAGACCGGCGAGCTCCTCGTAGAGCCTCTCTGCCGCCTCGCGGGTCTCTTCGTGGCTCCACTTCACTGGAACGATGACGACGTGGTAGGGCGCGATCGACACCGGCCAGATGATGCCTTTGTCGTCGTGATTCTGCTCGA
>PIVZ01000015.1 GCA_003354045.1 bacterium | reverse complement strand
GTCGGGTGATTTTTTGACCTGGCACCTCTCTCTCCGTTTGGAAAATAAGGTACTAATTGTCACACCTAACCGGCCAAGATAATTGTCGTCAAACCGGACATCCTAATTGTCGCCGAACACTTATGGATATCTGCCTGTCTACACATGCGTTTGAGAGACTGCAGGAGAGAGTGCCTGCTAATAGGGTCATTGGGCCTACCTCTAGAACAGAATACGTATTTGTATTTCTGAGCTAGAAGAGGTTCCAGTAACTCTAAGGCCCTTTCTGGTAGCGGAAGGATATGAGGCTTCTTATTCTTTGACCTAGTTGCTGGTACTGTCCAGGTCTTTGTCTTCATCGCTTTGCGTGCCTTGCGCGACGCCTCGGCCGAGACAGCACTACCGGCTCGCGCCACGGCAACGCCTGCGATGCTTATCGCGAGTGCAGCCGGATCGAAGGACACCCCGCTGTTGCCGAGCGCCATCACGACACGACCCCAATTCGGATCGGCGCCGGCCAGCGCACACTTGATCAATGTCGAACCGGCAATGGCACGTGCCGCCTGGTCGGCAAGCTTATCGCTCTCGGCACCCTCGACAACGACGTCCACCATCTTGGTGGCACCTTCACCGTCGCGAACGATCATACGCGCGAGCTCGTCCATCACTTCGGCCACTGCTCCGGCTAGCTCCACGTAGCCCGGTGAGTCCGGCCCATCGATGGTCGCCCCGGCCGTCTCGCCCGAGGCCATGAGAAGTACGGTGTCGTTCGTGCTGGTGTCGCCATCGACGCTTATTCGGTTGAAGCTGGTCTCGACACTCGCGCGCAGCATACGTGTCACCGCCGCACGCGACAGCCGTGCGTCGGTCAGGACGAAGGCCAGCATGGTGGCCATGCCGGGATGAATCATCCCGGCGCCCTTGGCCATGGCGACCACGGTCATTTCGTTTCCGTCGATACGCACGTTGCGCCCTGACCACTTGGGGAACGCATCAGACGTCATTATCGCGCGCGCAGCGGCAGAAAACCCCTTGCGGCTCAGGCCATCGACGGCCAGCGCAATGGCCCGCGCCATGGCCCTTTTCTCCAGCTGCACGCCGATTACCCCGGTCGAACACGGAACGACCAGCGAAGGGTCGATGGAAAGGCGCCCCCCGACTTCCTCGCAGCTCCAGCGCGCCAGCTTGATACCAGCCTCGCCGGTGGCGGCATTGGCATTGCCGGAGTTCACGATTACCGCCTGGGCGCGACCGCCCGCCATGTGCTCGCGCGCCACGACTACCGGAGCGGCCGGGCAGCTGTTGCGCGTGAAGGCGGCGGCGCTTACACAGGGTCGGTCGGCGACGATGAGAGCGAAGTCGCGGCGCCTCTTCTTCTTCATACCGCCGTGCACGCCTGCGAAGCGGAATCCACGCACGAGCGGAGGCAAGTCACCAGGTAGGATCTTCATCGTCTCACTCCACCTTTCCGTGACACTTCTTGTACTTCTTGCCGCTGCCGCACGGGCACGGCTCGTTGCGGCCTACCTTCTCTTTGTCGCGGCGCACCTGCACAGGCTTCTCCGGCGCGCCACCGCCACCGCCATCGCCGTCGCCGCGGCCGAAGACCATCTGCGACTCGGCCTTGCGCTGCCGCTCCTCCATGCGCTCTACGTCCTCCGGGCGGGCGACGCGCACGGTGAAAAGCTTCTCGACCAGGTCCTGGCTGTAACGATCGAGCATCTCCTCGAACATGTCGTAGCCTTCACGCTGGTACTCCTGCAGCGGCTGACGCTGACCGTATCCCCTGAGCCCGATCCCTTCCTTCAGGTGATCCATCGCCAGCAGATGGTCCTTCCAGTGATGGTCGAGGAGCTGCAAGGAGATTACGTGCTCGAGGTTGCGTACGATATCTTCTCCGAACTCAGCCTCGCGCTCTTCGTAGGTCCGCTCGATACGATCGATGGCGAGCCCGGAAACACTGTCCGCCGTGGCATCTTCGCGCGCGCTCTCGTCGAGCTCGAGACGGAGATGAAACTGCGCAAACATCGCATCGTCGAGCGCCTTCCAGTCCCATTCCTCGCCACCCGCCTGGCTCGAGACCAGAAGGCCGGCCTGCTCGGTTGCCATCTCGAACACGTCGTCGCGTAGCGTATCCGATGTCAAGATCTCACGGCGGCGGTGGTAGACGACCTCGCGCTGCTTGTTCATGACGTCGTCGTACTCGAGCAGATGCTTGCGAATGTCGAAGTTGTGGCCTTCCACCTTGCGCTGTGCGTTCTCGACGGCGCGGCTCACCATCTTCGACTCGATCGGGACGCCCTCCTCCATACCCAGCCGTTGCATGAGGTTCTGGATCCGCTCCGCGCCGAAGATGCGCAGCAGGTCGTCCTCGAGCGAAAGGTAGAAACGCGAGGAGCCCGGGTCGCCCTGCCTGCCGGAACGGCCGCGCAGCTGGTTGTCGATGCGGCGCGCCTCGTGTCGCTCGGTGCCGAGGATGTGCAACCCGCCGGCCTCGATCACGTCCTCGCGCTCGGCCAGACACTGTCCCTTGCAGCGCTCCACCAACTCCGACCAGCCGGGATCGTCTTGCCCTTCGGGCATCTCGATACGCGCCAAGAACTCGGGGTTGCCGCCCCAGACTATGTCGGTGCAGCGACCGGCCATGGTCGTCGAGTTCGTAACTGGACTCTTACGGACCGCCTGTGCGACGATCTCGGCCTCGCGCTCGTGTTGCTTGGCGTTGAGCACGTGGTGCTTTATCCCCGTGCGCTTGAGCACCCCCGCGAGCTTCTCCGAGTTCTCGATGGAGATCGTGCCGACCAGAACCGGCTGGCCCCGCTCGTGACAATCTTTGATCTCCTCTACGACTGCGTCGAACTTCTCCTTCTCCGTCCTGTAGACGACGTCGGGAAAGTCCGGCCGGATCAACGGCACGTTGGTCGGCACCACCATCACTTGGAGACCGTAGATCTTCTCGAACTCCTCCGCCTCGGTCTCGGCGGTACCGGTCATGCCCGCCAGCTTCTCGTACATGCGGAAGTAGTTCTGGAAGGTAATAGTGGCGAGGGTCTGGTTCTCGCGCTCGATCTTCACGCCTTCCTTTGCCTCTACCGCCTGGTGAAGTCCGTCGCTCCAACGGCGCCCCACCATCAGCCGGCCGGTGTGCTCATCCACGATCAAGACCTCGTCGTCCTTGATCATGTAGTCTACGTCGCGCTTGTAGATGGCGTGCGCACGCAAGGCCTGGTTCACATGATGGACGATTTCGATTTGCGAGGGGTCGTAGAGATTCTCGATGCCGAGGATTTCCTCGAGCTTGGCGATGCCCTCATCCGTGAGCATGGCCGTCTTGAGCTTCTCGTCGATCGTGTAGTGGTCCTCGACCTGTAGCCGCGGGATGATGCGGTTGATGGTGTAGTATTTCTCGGTGGACTCCTCGGCCGGGCCCGAAATAATGAGCGGGGTACGCGCTTCATCAACGAGAATCGAATCCACCTCGTCAACGATCGCAAAGTGCAGGTCCCTCTGCGCAAAGTCGCTGGTGGAAAACTTCATGTTGTCGCGCAGGTAGTCGAAGCCGAACTCGTTGTTCTGCCCGTAGGTTATGTCGGAGCGGTAGGCGAGAACGCGCTCGGCCTCGTCCATCTGTCCGTAGATCACCCCCACGGACATGCCGAGGAACTTGTAGATCTTCCCCATCCACTCGGCATCGCGATTGGCAAGGTAGTCGTTGACGGTCACCAGGTGCGCGCCGCACCCGCTGAGCGCGTTGGCGTAGAGCGCGAGGGTGGCCACGAGGGTCTTGCCTTCCCCGGTCTTCATCTCGGCGATTCGGCCGTCGTGGAGGATGAGCCCGCCGACGAGCTGTACGTCGAAATGGCGCATGTTGAGCTCGCGCCGCCCGACCTCGCGAACCACGGCGAAGATCTCCGGAAGCATGTCGGTCAGAGGCTCGCCGTTGTCGAGACGCTCGCGGAAACGGACCGTGGAGGAGGCCAGGGTTTCCCCGTCGAGCGCTTTGATCTCGGGCTCTAGCTCGTTCGTGCGCGCGATAACCGGCCGCAGCCGCTTGATGTAGCGGGTGCTCTGTGTGCCAAAAACTTTCTTACCCAGGTCTTGGAGCATCAGAAATCGTCTTGTGGCTACCAGTATAGAAGCATTAGCACGGTCACGACCCAGGCCGCTACGTCCAGCTGCAGAGGCCTGTCATCGAGCAGTACATCGGTCGGACTTGCACCCTTATTGTGACCGTAAATCAAGAACAGGTAGCGGAAAACCCCAAAGACCACAAAGGGGACCGTGAGGTGCATCTGACCGGTTCCGAGCTTCGCGGCCACCTCCGGGGAAAGAGTATACTGGATATAGACAAAGACCGCGCCGGCACCTGTCACCGTTATCAACGTATCTAGCTGGGAGGCGTTGTACTGCTCGAGAACATTGCGGTGGAGAGCCGCATTCTCGCGCAGCAGCGCGATTTCCTGGCGGCGCTTGGCCAGCGCCAGGAACAGCGCGAGCAGGAAAGTGCACAGGAAGAGCCACCCGGAAAGACGCGTGCCAACCGCCAGCGCCCCCGCTCCCACGCGCAGCATGAAGCCGGCCGCGAGGGCCACGGCATCGACCATGACGAGTTGCTTGAACACCAGCGAATAGCCCACCTGGAGCGCCAGGAAGGCGCCCAAGCAAACCGTGAAGGCGAGCCCCAGCAACATGGAGCCCCCCAAGGCCAGGGCGGCAAGCGTAAGTGCGAAAAGCAGGGCGCCGCGCGGTGTGACCCGGCCGGCCGCCACGGGTCGGGAACGCTTGAGCGGATGGGCCCGGTCTCCCTCGGCGTCTATGACGTCGTTTAGCGCATAGGCGGCGCTCGACGCCAGGCAGAACAAGGCGCAGGCCATCAGAGCCCGCCATATGGCCTCGGGGTCGAGAAAGCGCATCGAGAAGACGGCCGCGGCCAGAACGAAGGCGTTCTTCACCCACTGGCTGGGCCTCATGAGCGCGATCAGGTCAGACAAGACTCGCGTCTCCTTCGGAGTCCGGGGTGAGCTCGTCCGCCACCGCCGCGCGGATCCATTTCCAGACCAGATCGACGCCTGCTCCGGTCTTCGACGAGGTGGCCACCACGGCGGCAGGGCCGAGGCTCTCGCGCAGGCTGCTCAGAGCGGCCGACAGCTTCGAGCGCGCCAGTTTGTCAGTCTTGGTCAGCACCCAGGCATAGGCGATCGCATTGGCCTCGAGGAAATTTGCCAGATCGCGCTCTTCCTGCTCGGCGCCGCGGCGGGCGTCCACCAGGATGAGCAACCCTGCCAGCTCCTCGCGCGACTTCAGATAGGATTCGACCAGGCGCTGCCAGTTTTGGCGCTCGGCCTTGGAGCGGCTCGCATACCCGTAGCCGGGCAGATCGACGAGCGAGATACGCTCGCCGCCGCACTCGACCGCATAGAATATGAGACCACGGGTACAGCCGGGCGTGCGACTGGTGCGCGCCAGCCGGCGCCGTGCCGCCAGCTTGTTCAACAGCGAGGACTTGCCCACGTTGGAGCGTCCTGCCACTGCCACCTCCGGGTGGCGCGCGGCGGGAATCGCCTCACGCGTGGCCGCGGCGGCCCAAAACTCGGCATGGGAAATCTTCATGGAGACGGCTCGTCCACAGAGGCCACCGCCCCGCAGCCTTCTACTCTGTTGCGGTGCACGCCAGACGAGCTTGCCACAAGCGGCTACCGCGCACATCTGACGCCAGACCTGGCGCCCTACTCAACCCTTGATCTGCGCCTTGACGGCCCGGACCTGGTTGACGAAGCTCTCCCTGATCGCGCTGCGCTGTACGTCCGTAGAGATCGGCAGCGCCACCTTGTCGGTCTGCGTCGCCTTGTAGACGTAGAGTGTCTTTTGCCCGTCGGGAGAGGGGACCAACTCGTAGGTGGCGTCGATGTTGGCGATGGCGGCCTCTAGCGTAGACAGCGTCATCTTCTTGTTGGCATCGTCGAACTCCATGCGCATCTTGAACGCCTGCAGATTGTCCAGCGCCAGCACATGGACCTCGAGTTCCTTGACGTTGCCTTCTTCCTTGAGCAGCTTGCTCAGCTTGTACTGCTCGCTGTTGTCGGCGAGCCTCTCCGGAAATTTCATCGCCGCCCACACCGCGTCGGCCGGGTGATCGATGCGCGAATGGAGCTCTATGTCGAAGACCTTGCCGTCCTTCTCCATGCGCTCGAAGGCGATCTCCTTGATCTCACCTTCCCACTCGACCGCGGCGCTCCTGGCCCGGAAGTAGCCCATGATCGCGTCGCAACCGGTCAGCCCACCAAGACACCCAACCAACAAGGCCACTACTAAGACTCGATGCGTCTGCTTGTGCATGAATTCAACTCCGTGCGTATCGTGAGGGTTCAATTCGAAAGCCCCGAGCGCGCCGGCCAAAGTGCCGGGTGCGCATGTTCGACGAGTGCTGCTAACTACATGCAGCCTCCCGAAAACCATTGCCAGACCGGGGAAATCTAGCCCAGCCGCGGCCGCTTGACAAGCAAGCCGCTGACGCACCCAAAAGGCTCAGCCGGCATGATTCCGCGTCCGTCCCGTTGCGACTGCCAGCGCCCACCAGCGCCCGCCCGGGCTAAGCAGCCCGTTGAAAAACCCGCTCCCGTCGCCCGGCACCGACCTTCGGGCCGATCTCTTCGTTACGAAACCTCGACATAGCACCACTATGCCTGCGGTTTCGCGCCTTGATCTCGGCCCGAATCTCGGCACCTGGCTCGGTCCGGGGTTCTTCAACTGACTGCTAGAACCCCGCGTCGTCGAAATCGGCCACGCTCTCCTCTACCGCAGGCTCGGCCTCCGGCACATCGCGCGGCCCGCTGAAGCGTATGGCCTCGTGGCCGGACACCATCTCCGGACTCAGCACGTAGTCGCCGCCTACCGATGGAATCCATATCTGATTGGCGACGTGCTCGTTGCCGCCGGTAAGCAGGAACGCGAACCCGCCTGTGGCGCCGCCGAGCACGGCGTATGTGACCTTCACCGGCGCATAGATCGCGTTGGCCAGCACGGTGGCCAATCCCAGGCCGGCGTCCGTGCCCGCCTGGGAGGCATCTTGCGCCCGAGCCGGCGCCGCCGGCCCGGCCGCAAGCAGCGCTACGACCAGAAGGGCTCGCACCAGTCTTCCGCACAGCACTTCATTCCTCATCTTCCCACCTCCACGACTATCGGCCGAGCCTCGAGTTCAGCCGGTAGTTCTTACCACGTACTTCGCGGGCATGCGCCCGATCAGGTCCTCGAGGGCACGCTCCACGTAGCCCTCGTCTTTCGATTCCAGGGTCAGTCGCACCCGGTAGTCCGGGTGCGAGAGCTTCGGATACGATCCGAGCAACAGGTCGGGAAATGCCGCCAGCGTCGCGTTCAGGTACGGGGCGATATCCGCCTCGGCCTCACGGACGAGCACTTCTCGGATGTGATAGGGGCGCGTACGAAAGCGCTCGCACAGTGCACGCACCTTCGCCTCGAAGATCTCCGGAATGCCCGGCAGCACGTAGACGTTGCGAAACTTCACCGTCGCGAAGGGCACCTTATCGCCCTCCACCAACTCGGATCCCTCAGGCACCTGCGCCATCTTCAGATAAGCCCCCGGCGGGTCGGCTCCGGCGTGCTCCTCGATCGTCCGCCGCAAGGACGGATGCTCGATAACGGCAACGCCAAACGCCCTGGCCACACCGTCGATGGTGACGTCGTCATGGGTGGGGCCGATTCCGCCCGAAGTGAACACGAAGTCGAACTGCTCGGAGCAGTAGGAAACCGCATCGGCGACCACGTCTATCTCGTCGGGCACCACGGTGATCCTCTCCAGCGAGACCCCGAGGTTTCGCAACTCACGGGCGAGGAACGCCGAATTGCTGTCGGTGATCTTGCCCGAGAGTATCTCATTGCCGATCACCACCATCGCAACGGTGATCTCTCTACTCGAGCTTTTGTCCTCGTGAAGCGCTGACGCCACCGACGAAACTGTAGCACGGCAGAGGGCGGCGGACCACGTCTCCTAACTCGGATTATTCGGGCTAAAGCGTTACCTGCTCGATATCGCGTACCTGCTCTACGAGATATTCACGGAGCTTCTTCTTGAGCGCAGCCTCCATCTGCCGCACCCGCTCGCGGCTGACTCCGTAGCGGTCACCGAGCTCTTGGAGCGTCAACGGGCTCTCGGCAAGCAGCCGCTCGCTGAAGATCTCCGCGGCGCGCCCTTCCAGAGTGGCGCCAAACTCCTCGAGCTTCTCCTTCATCAGCGCGTAGAACTCACCGTGGGCCACCTGCTCCTCGGCCGTCTCGTCGGGGGCCGGAATCAGGTCCATAACCGTCGCGCTACGATCCTCGCCGAGCGGGGCGTCCGCCGACACTTCCGAGGAGCTGGCCAGACGCTGGTCCATCTCGATGACTTCTTTTTCCTTGACACCGAGCTTCTCGGCGATGGCTTTGGCAGTGGGCGTGAAGCCCTTGGCCTCCAGTCGTGCTTTCTCCTTCTTGAGGTTGAAGAAGAGCCGCCGCTGGGCCTGCGTCGTGCCCACCTTCACAAGGCGGAAGTTGTTCATCACGTAGCGGATGATGTAGGCGCGCACCCACCACACCGCATAAGAGGGAAAGCGCACACCGCGGTAGGGATCGAACTGCTTTACGGCCTCGAGGAGACCGACGTTGCCCTCCTGAACGAGATCGAGGAGATTGTGAAAGGCGCGCTGGTACTCGCGCGCAACCATTACTACCAAGCGCAGGTTGGAGGTCACCAATTGGACACCGGCCTCGGCGTCGTCCTGCTCGTAGTAGCGAAGGGCCAGCTCGTGCTCTTCTTCTCGACTCAGCACAGAGTACTGGCGGATCTCGGCAAGATAGAGAGAGAGCGCATCGGTGGGAACCAGGGCCGATGAGGTCGCGGCGGCAGCGCCCTTTTTGGCCACGGGAGCGGCACCGGCCGGCTTCGGCGCGGCCTCACCGGATTCGAGGTCGGCACCGAGATCAATGACGTCAGGCTCGCCTTCGGCATCGGCGATGTCCGGCTCGACCTCTGCGTCTACGATCTCGGGCTCGAGGATCTCGACCTCGACTGCGTCCTCATGATCCTCGAGCTCGGGAGCCTCACCGCCGGCGGCCTGCTCGAGGAGCTCGCCATCCGTGTCCTGTTCGCGAGGCTCGCCGTCCACGCCCGGATTGCCGCTCATCTCTTCGGCCGCAGCTGTGCGCCTCTTGGCGGCCTTGCGCCTTCGCGGTGACGATCCAGTGGATTTACGGGCTCCCATGCAACAATCCACCTCCCGGGCGTCGAGACTGCGGTAATGCATCTCGGACGCGGCCGGTCAGCGCGTCCGACCCGAGCGGCCGGACCTCTAGTATAATGGTACCCTGGAATGCTGCGCCACTAAAAGCGCAGCCGACAGACCCGGTGGGAAGAGCTACTCGGCGGGTTCGAGAGCGATTTCTTGTGCTTCTTCGATGGGACCGACCTCACCTGCCGCGATCTCCCTGAGCGAAGTCACGATCTCTTTGTTGGCGCTCTCGACGAGCGGGCGCCCGCCGCGAAGCAGCATTTTGGCACGTTTGACGGCCACCGCGGTCAGCCGGAAACGGTTGGGAACCTTCTCTAGGCAGTCTTCTACGGTTATTCTTGCCATGGGTGAACCTCCCCCGAATCGCGTTTCTTAGTCCGCGCCGGCCAGGAAGTCAATTCAGCCGCAGGGCCCGCCTGGTACCCGCGCCGCGAGCCGCTCGCCGGCTTGCCAGAGCGGTGGTCTCGGCCTGTGCCCAGGCTAAGGCTCGGGTGGCTCGATATGGGCAAGTACGCTAGCGTTATCGCATCCGAGGATGGGCACCGGCACGTCAGCAAGGCCGCTGCCCTGGCCAAGTACCGAAACTCGCGGTTTTTTGGACGAAACGTTAACGCCCCCTACAGCGGAGGTAGGTCATGTCGGCTTCATTTTGGATAGCTATCTGGTGGGTGGCTTTCGGAGGCACCCACACTCTCCTGACTACCGGTGCAGTGCGCCCGCGCCTGATCGAGCGCCTCGGCGACAAAGGTTATCAGGGTGTCTACTCGTTGATATCCCTGGCCACCTTCGTGGCGCTCTGTTGGATGTACTTCAACAACCGCCACGGCGGTGCGATGCTCTGGCACCTTGACGACTCCTCGGCACTGCACACTCTGTTGATGCTGGTGGCCGGCTTCGCGATCACGATGGTCGCGGGCGCCGGTCCACAGCCGAGCCCGGTGGGAATGATGGCCGGCGACAAGCCCAAGGCCTACGGTATGCTGCGTATCTCGCGCCATCCGATGTTCATGTCGCTGGGCCTGTGGGGGCTGGCCCATGCCCTGGTCAACGGCTACTTGAACGACGTGCTCTTCTTCGGCGGCTTCTTTGTCTACGCGATACTGGGTTGCTCGCACCAGGATGCCCGCAAGCGAGCCGCGGCGGGCAAAGACCTCGAGGAATTCTTCGCCGAGACCTCGCTCGTTCCCTTCGCCGCAATAGTGACAGGTAGAAACAAGCTGGTGCTCGGCGAGCTGCCATGGGTGGTGCTCATCGTCGGAGTCATCGTGGCGACCGGAATCTACCACATGCACCCAATGCTGTTCGGCTGAGACGGCGCGCACGGACCGCCACCGGCATTCGCGACTGCCGGCAGGCGCCAGCGTGCCGCTAGCCGGGACGCAGGCAGAGCAGGTACTCGTGGTTGCCGTCGGGGCCGGTGATCGGCGACTCGACGACGCCCGAGTCGCGCAATCCGAGTGAAAGTGCCTGGGCCCGGACGGCCGCGACCGCGCGGGCGCGCACCTCGTCGTCCACCACCACGCCGCTGACCAGCTCTTCGCGCGCAACCTCGAACTGGGGCTTTACGAGAAGCACCATCGTCCAGTCGCCGGCAACCAGCGCGCTGAGGTGCGAGAGCACTCCGCGAAGAGACATGAAAGCGAGGTCGGCCGTGAGCAGGCTCGGCCGCGGGTCGAGGGAGGCGGCGCCCAGTTCGCGTATATTGGTTCGCTCCATCACTACCACACGGGAATCGTTGCGCAGCTCCCAGGCCAGCTGGCCATAGCCGACGTCCACCGCGTAGACGCGCGCGGCGCCGCGGCCGAGCAAGCAGTGGGTGAAGCCGCCGGTAGAGCAGCCGGCATCGAGCGCTACCCGGCCCGCCACCGCGATGTCGAAATGATCGAGCGCATGCTCGAGCTTGAGACCGCCGCGCGAGACGAAACGTCTTCGCTCTTTCACGCGCAGCTCGGTGTCGGCGGGAAGTAGCTCGCCTGGCTTGTCTATGCGGCGGCTGCCGGCGAAGACCTCGCCGGCGAGGATCAAGCGTAGCGCCTGCTCGCGCGATGTGGCAAGGCCCGAGGCCACCAGCAACGCGTCTGCGCGGGTGCGGCTGGCCAGATCAACCCTCCGTGCCCGCGAAGGCCGGCGCTACCGAGTCGCGCGCAAGGTACTCGATCACCCGCCCACGCTCTCCGAGCGGCGCGAGTGCGGCGATGGCCGCCTCCAGTTCTTCGCGGCAGTGCTCGCGCGCGCTCTCCACACCCATGAGCGCAGGATAGGTCATCTTGCCGGCCGTTCGATCCCCCCCTCCCTGCTTGCCGGTCACCTGCGGCGGCGCAACCACGTCCTTGATGTCGTCGGCAATCTGAAAAGCGAGCCCGAAGCGTATGGCAAAATCGGTCAACACCGCCAGATCCTCGGTGGAGGCCCCGGCCAGCTCGGCCCCGGCGCGCACCGAGGCGCGCAGCAGCGCCCCCGTCTTGCGGATGTGAATGGATCGCAGGATCTCCAGCTCCGGCTCCATCTCTTCGGCCAGCAGGTCGGCGGCCTGACCTCCGACCATACCCTCGCGGCCGGCCGCGCGTGCGATCTCTCCGATCACGTGCGCCTGCCGCTCGGGATCTCCCACCGGCTGCAACATGACCAGGAAGGCCTCGGTAAGCAGTCCGTCGCCTGCGAGTATGGCCATCCCGTCGCCGAAAACTTTGTGGTTGGTCGGGTGGCCGCGCCTGAGGTCATCGTCATCCATCGCCGGCAGATCGTCGTGAATCAACGAGTAGGCGTGAATCATCTCCAAACCGACGGCGAAGCCGGCCAGACGCTCGGTCGGTCCACCCAAAGCCTCGGCGGTGGCGAGCAACAACAGCGGCCGCAGCCGTTTGCCCGGCGTGCCCAGACTATAGCGCATCGACTCGACCAAACGCGCCGCGCCGAACTCGGTAAGGGCGGGATCGTCGGGGTGCGGCAGCATCTCGTCGGATGCTGCCTCCAACAGGTGCGTCAACCGTGTGAGCGCGTGCGCGCAATCTTCGTGCGTTTTCTCCAAACTACCCACCGGCTGCCTCACCCGGGCGAAGCAACCCCCTATTTTTCTTCGAACGGCTCGACTGCCGGTTTGCCCTTCTCATCGCGCGTCAGCTGTTCGATCTTCTCCTGCACGTCGTCGAGACGCGCGTGCAGGAGGCGCACCAGCGAGACGCCCTTCTCGAAGGCCGCAAGAGATTCCTCGAGCGGTATGTCCCCGGCTTCGAGCTCGCCGACTACTTCCTCGAGCGTCTCCATGGCTTCCTCGAACTTCGGCTCACGCTTGGACTTGGCTGCCATGGGATACCTACTTGTCTCGGCCCACCGGCGAGCGCAGTGTTTCGAGATCCGCGGGCCGGTTGACGTTGCGTAACTGTTCCATTCCGATGCCTGTGGCCGCCACACATCCGAGTCGATCGAGTACACGGTGCGGCGCCAGCTGCCCTTCCCTTAGCGCAGCCTCCAGCACGGTCAAAGCCCAAGCCGGATAGTAGGCGATCAGAGGCTCCCAGCCTGCGCCGCTGCGCGGAACGACGGGGCGGTCGAGGCGGTCGCCCATGCGGACCAGGGCGCGCAGAGTATCGACAGCCACCACCGGAACGTCGCAGGCCAGCACGAGCACGCCGCGTCGCGCCTTGCGAAGCCCGGCAACGATACCCCCGAGCGGACCGCGCCCGGGGATGGCGTCGGCGACGATCGAATGACGAGCCGCACCTGGAAGTCGTTCTCGCCTGCTCCCCGAGGCCACGAAGACGTTGCCGCTCACGGCGCCGCGCAGCCTCCGCAGCGCGTGCTCGAAAAGGACCGAGTCCCGATAGGCCGCCAGACGTTTGTCGGCACCGAAGCGCCGCGAACGACCTCCGGCGAGCAGCACACCGTCTATGCGCTCACCGTAAGCAAAGGCGCTCAGCCGACGCGCCGCGCCTCTCATGGCGCCGACTCCGGCGACGGTCCCGCCACTTGTGCTGCTTCCGGCTCTGTCTCTGTCTCCGGCGCCGCCTCCCCCTCTTCGCCCGTACTCTGGCTCGGCAGCTCCAGCTTTTGCAGAACTATTTCGCCACTGAGCTCGGGCTCGGCGCCGCTGAAGCCCGGCAAGGTCACGGGATCGACGCGCGCGCCCATCAGCTTGGCGCCCCAGTGCAGATGTGGACCGGTGGCTCGGCCGGTGGAACCGATGGCGCCTATCAGCTCGCCGCTTACCACCCTGTCGCCGACATCGACGAAGACGGCCGAAAGATGGGCATAGTAGGAATAAAGTCCGAGGCCGTGGTCGATGACGATGAGATTGCCGGTGAAGAACTGATCCTCGATCAGAGCGACGCGACCGCCGTTTGCGGCTAGTACCTCGTCGCCGGCCTCCCCTCTAACATCGAGACCCGAGTGGCGGCTGCGCGGCTCACCATTGAAAACCCTTCGCAAACCGAACGGTGAGCCGAGCTCTCCCGCGGCCGGCTTCGCGAACGGGCCGCCCCACATGCGCTCTTCCGTGACCGTCGTCCAGATCTCATCGAGGCGCTCCTTCTCGCGGGTCACGCGGGCAAGCGTGGCCTCGGAGAGGTGAACGTAAGAGGGCTCGACCTCGAGAGACTCCTCTTCGTAGGAGCGTTGTCGCACCGTGACCGTACGCTGGCCGCGCCGGCCGCCGACCTCGTACTCGAGCTTGTGCGGCCCGGGCGTCGTGCCGAGATCTACGGCGAAGTATACGTAGAAGAAGCCGTCGTCGATGTATCCGGGGAACTCACGGCCGCCGATGCGCACCCAGCCGCCGTGTGCATCTTCCGGCGCCAGGGTCATCAGACGCACCACCGCCCCCGGGTAAACGATGGGTGGATCCATGACCACGTAGCGGGGGGTGTAGGGATTGAGCTGCGCGCCGGCGCAGGTGGCAAGAGCACAGATGAGAACGACCGGCAGTATGCGTCGCACGATCATCGAGTTTTATCGGAAGTGTCGAGAACTTCGGCCGTTGCAGTGCCCGAGCTGAAACGCAGCCTGAGTTCGTCTCCGCGCTCGATCTCGGCCGAGGATCTTACGATGCCTCCATCCGCCGTTTGCACGAGGCTGTAGCCGCGCTCGAGCACGGCGAGTGGATTGAGCGCGGCCAGCTTCGATTCGAGCGCGGCAAAGCGCGTCGAGGCAAGGCGGTGGCGCCGCCCAAGAGAGCGCTCCAACCGCGTGCTCATCTGGTCCACCGTCTGGCGGGCCTCGGCCACGCGTGCGGTCGGATCACGCAGGCGGCCGCCGATGCCGGCCACATGGTGGCGTTTGTTCTCCAGATAGCGGCGCATCCCCGAACCGAGCCGTTGGCCGAGGCCGTCGACCTCATCGACTAGGTCAGCGTGAACGGGTACCACCGCCTCGGCGGCGGCGGTCGGTGTGGCCGCCCTGAGGTCGGCGGCTAGATCGCACAGGGAAACGTCCACTTCATGACCGACGGCCGAGACGATCGGTAGCGGGAAGTCGGCAACGGCGCGCACTACGCCCTCATCGTTGAAGGCAGCGAGATCCTCCGATGCCCCACCGCCGCGGCCGATGATGGCCACGTCGATTCCACCGTGCTTGGCCAGCAAGGCGAGTGCCTCGACGAGCCCTTGCGGGGCTTCGGCTCCCTGCACCGCCGCCGGAGATATCACCACGCGCAGGTGTGGGAAGCGCCTGTGCAGGGTGGTCAGAATGTCGTGGACAGCGGCCCCGGTCGGAGAGGTCACCACGCCGATCGCGTCGGGCAAGAACGGAAGGGCCCGCTTGCGCTCCTCGTCGAAGAGCCCTTCGGCGGCCAGCTTTCGCTTGAGCGCCTCGAGCGCGCGTGCCGCTGCCCCCTCCCCCACCGGTCGCATGGCAGAGACGTAAAGCTGCATGCGCCCCTGCTTCGGATAGATGCTGATGCGACCGCGGCACACGACTTCGTCACCCGGCTCGGGCCTGAAGGCCAAGCGGCCGGCATCGCTGCGCCACATCACACAGTCGATGGCGGCTCCTTCGTCGGCAAGGGTGAAGTAGCGGTGCCCGCTGGCCGGAGTGCTGAAGCTACTGAGCTCACCGAGAACCAGAACATCGGCGAAATCGGTCTCGAGAGAGCGTTGCAAAAGGCCAACCAGCTCGGAGACGCCGAGCGGTTCTTCTTCTTCGGTCAGGAAAAGGTCCAAAGGCCGAAAGCTAGCCCGGGCTCCTAGTCGCCCTCGGCGGGTGCGGCCTCCGCAGTGCCGCGGTCGTCATCGGCCGGTGCAGCGGGCTCGGCACCGTCGGCCAGCGCTGTATCATGCGAGGCCAGCTTGAAGCCGGCCACGCCCCCAATGAGTTCTATGTCGCCTTCCCAGCCGCGCAGCAGCTCGACGGCCCTGACCAGCTGGGGATCCTTGGTGATGTCGAAATCGTCGTCGTCCGCGTCTTGCTCGTCTTCGTCGGCGGCGGCATCGCCTTCGCCGACGGCGGCATCGTCTTCGTCGGCGGCGGCATCGTCTTCGTCGGCGGCCGTATCGCTCTCGGCCTCCGCAGTGCCGGAATCGGTATCTTCGGCCGCGTCAGGGTCTTCCCCGGCTGCCGCTTCATCTTCGTCCGCACTGCTGTCGCCGTCGCCGGCCTCTCCGTCATCGACGGGTATCTCGTCGTCCGGCTCGTCCGCCTCGTCCGTCTCAGCCGCCGCGCCTTCGCCGTGCCCCGGAATCTCGGCGATCACATCAGGCTGAATGCCGGTCTCGTGAATCGAGCGGCCACCCGGTGTGTAGTAACGGGCCGTGGTAAGTCGCAGCGCGGCGTCATCAGGCAGCCGCAGAATGGTCTGTACGGAGGCCTTGCCGAAAGTCCGGGTGCCCACGACGACCGCACGCTCGTGATCCTGCAAAGCGCCGGCAACGATCTCGGATGCGCTCGCCGAGCCGCCGTTCACCAGCAACACCATCGGTATGAGAGCGCGCGTGCCGGGTGCGTGGGCAAGCCATTTGTCCTTCTGCGTGACCATGCGCCCGTTGGTGCTGACGATCATTCCGGCATCGAGAAACAGATCGGAAACGGCCACGGCCTGATCGAGCAGCCCACCAGGGTTGAACCGTAGATCGAGGATCAGGCCGTCTATGCCGTCCGGCGCGTCAGCCTCGATCTCGTCGAGGGCCTCGACCAGCTCCTTGGCCGAGTCCTGCTGGAACTGCACGAGAAACACGTAGGCGAAGCGGCCATCGATGAGGCGGCCCCTCTTGACGCTCTCGATGTGGATGATCTCACGGGTGATCGGCACCTCGATCAGCTTTGCGACCTTCTCGCGATGCACGGACAGAGTCACGTCGGTCCCGGGCTGGCCGCGCATCTTGTCCACGGCCTCCTGCAGGGTCATGTCCTTGGTGTACTCGCCATCGATGCGGATGATCTGGTCGCCGGGTTTCACGCCGGCGCGAAACGCCGGAGTCCCCTCGATCGGCGTGACGATGGTAAGGATTTCCTCGCGCAGCGTGATCTCGATACCGAGCCCCCCGAACTCGCCGCGCGTGTCGATCTGCAGCTCCTTGAACATGTCCCGTGTGAGATAGGCGCTGTGCGGATCGAGGGAGCTGATCATCCCCTTGAGCGCCCCCTCGATGAGGGCGTCGGTCTCGACCTCATCCACGTAGTGCTTGCGCACCGTAGCTATGACGCTCGTGAAGGTCTCGAGGCTCTCGTAGGTATCGCGGGCGGCCGAGGCCACGTTCTGTATCACCGGATAGACGGTGAGCAGGGCGGCGGTGACCACGGCCGGTAAGACAATCGATTTCTTTGCCAAAAGTCGGGGAATACGCATCGTGAGGGAGTATATCCGGTGCCGTTTGGGCGAACAACAAAGCGTTTTCGCACAAATACCCCGGCAAACGAGGGAATTTCCGCGACACACAAGGCGCCGGGCGCTCTCCCTGCCCTCTGCTGCCCCAAAATGGGGACGGGTACATTTCCTGCTGGCCTGCGCCCCGCTGTCGCCGGCGCAGAAGGAAGAACCGTCAGCGGGAGAAGGCGGCGTGGCCGCCGCGGAACCAGGGCAGCGGGTCTATCGGCTTGCCTTCGGCGCGCACTTCGAAGTGAAGATCGGAGTCGGCGCCGGCAAGTCGTCCCACGGTAGCGCCCCGAGCGACGCGGTCGCCTATGTCGCAGCTGAGCGACTCGAGACGGCCATAGACGGTGTGGTAGCGGCCACCGTGGGCAATGATGAGGGCCTTGCCCATGGCGGGAAAGGAGCCGGCGAACACGACCTCGCCTGAGGCGACGGAACGCACCCCTGCGGCGGCCGGCGCACGCACGATGATACCGCGATAGGAGGAGCCGCTCGGGTGACGCTCGCCGTAGCGGGCAATGACGCTGCCACTGACCGGTGCGCCCAGCTTGCCTTTGAGCTCGAGGAAATTCTGCAGCACCGGCGCCGGCGGCGGCTTGCGCTTTGGCCCCGGCTCGGGCTTCGCCGCGAGTGCCGGCGCGCGCTTGGCTTCGGACGCGGACTCCGGCTCAGCGTTCGGTTGCGGCTTTGCGGCCGGCTCGGGCTCGCCGAAGAAGAGCCGCGCCAGCAGACCGCGCTTGCGCGGCGCGGTCTCGCCGCCAGGCACATCGGCGGCCGTCCCTCCCGCCGATGCAATTCGCTGCGCCTCTTCCCGTTGCCCACGCTTGCTGGCACCCGCGGCCAAGCCCCGCGCGGAGGCCCCGGCCTCACCCGCGCTGCCGGTCGTTGCCACGGCTCCCGAGCCCTGCCGCGCGGCCTCACCGCCTGTCGCGGGATCTCCGTCCTTCGCTCCCGCCTGGCCCCCTTGCCCGCCGCCGCCCGCCGGCGGCAGATTGGCACGCGGTCCGCGCGCAACGGCCTTGGCCAGCAGCACGTGCTCGCTCCGTTTTAGCTCCGCCGCACTTCGCTCGAGCCCGGCCAGCGCGCCACGCGCGGCTTCTAACGAGGCAAGCTTTTCTTGATGCACGGCTTCATCGGCAAAGATGGACTGTTCGAGGCCGATACGCCTATCGGCAGCTTCGCGATTGTCCGCCTGCGCCTGCGCGAGCGCCGTCAGATGGCTGCGCCGACGCATCTCGTGCTCGCGAAGATCGGCGGCCCCTGCCTTGGTAAAGGCCGCCAGGTAGCGAGCCATCCGCAACGCATCGGTGGTCGGCTCGGCAGCCATCAACACACGTACGCTGCCAAGACGGCCGCGCCGGTATACGGCAGAGGCGCGGCGCCGCTGACCGGCCTTGGCCTCCTCGGCGGCAGTCTCGACGGCGGTAAGTCTTGCAGCCAGCTCGACCCGTCGCGCCTCGAGCTCCGGCTCGCGCAGCTCCAAGTCGGCGAGCTGTCGCCTGGCCGCAGCGATCCTATCGGCGATCGTTCTAGCCTCGCGCTCGAGCTGCCCCACCATGCGGGCCTGATCGCCGCGCCGGAACTCCTCGCTTCTCAACCGTGCGCGCGTCTCCACGATCTGCACATCGACGTCGTCGCGCGCACCCGCGACATCGACCAGCGCTGCGGTAAGCAGCACAGCGAACGCCGTGGTGCGCAAGGCCTTTGCCACTGCCGCATCGATCGTGCCCCACCCTTTCAACGCCACTGGGTCACCCGCCACATGCCGAGAATACTGCCGAGAGCGCCGAGCAGCGCCCCCCAGCCGATCAGCACAAGCACCTGGCCGGGGGTGAGAAACTCGATGGTGGAGGCAAGCGCCGGCGCCTCGCTTGCCGCCATCGCAGAGGCCCCGAGATAGGCCATGAGCAACAGGCCGACCGCAGCAGTGCCGGCCGCCAGCCCCTCGATCACCCCGGCCAGCACGATCGGCCCCCAGTAAAGCCTGCCCACTGCACCCATGAGCCGCATCACGTCGAGTTCGTCGCGCCTCAGCTGTGCGGCAAGCTGGAAGGTGGCAGCGACGATGATGATGGAGGCGACCAGCGCGAGCATTCCGAGGCTGAGTACCACCCAGCGCACCATCATCAGCGCGTTGCCACCGCGGCTCAGACCGTGGGGGTTGTGCTGGACGTCGTCCACACCGGCCAGGGCCGCCCAGCCGTCGAGCCGCTCGGCGATCGCGTCGTCGTCCAGGGAAGAGTCGAGGGTCACCTCGAAGGAGGGCGGTAGCAGGCTGGAGTCGAGCCCCTCGAGAAGAGATGCGCTCTCGCTCAGGTTATCGGCCAGAAACTGCCACGCCTCGTCCTGGCTTATGTATGCCAGGTGCGCCACGGCCGCGTCCGCGTCGAGTTCGTTCTTGACGCGCATGACGGCCTCATCGCCGATGTCGGTGCTCAGATAGATCGCGACGTCTACGCCTGCCGTGGCCCATAGCGCCACCATGCGGTAGGCGTTCGAGCTGACCAGCCACACCGCTCCGGCAAACAGCACGCTCACGGCGATACTCGCCAGCGTCCCCCCGGTGATCACGGGGGAAGCAGTGATACTGTCTACGGCGCGGCGGAAGTAGTAAGCGGGCGGTTGACCGGAGGAGCCGTCAGTCACAGGCAGGCCCGACGCCCCCAAGCGTCTTCTTGAAGCCGCCCGTAGTTCATGACCAGCAGACGGCATTGCAGCGCTGAGAGAACGTCCATGTCGTGGCTGGCCATGAACACGGTCGTCCCCTGCCGACAGACCTCCGAGAGGATGTCGATGAGATCGAGCGCATGGTCGGGGTCGAGGTTGAGGGTCGGCTCGTCGGCCAGGATGAGGCTTGGCCGCTTGACCAGGGCGCGCGCCAGGCTGACGAGCTGGCGCTCGCCACCGGATAGCTCGCGGGGCAGGCAGATGCCGCAGTCGCCGACGCCGACGTGCTCGAGCATCTCGCCGGCCAGTTCCATGGCGTGACCGCGGCTATGGCCGGCCACCTCGGCGGCCAGTGCAACGTTGTCGAGAACCGTGAGGCGATCGATGAGACGAGGGTCGGCAAAGACCAGGCCGAGGTCGCGCCTCAACTCGGCCAACCCGGTGGTGTCGAGACGGGAGAGGTTGCGTCCGTTGATCAGAGCGCTGCCGTCCGTCGGCTGCTCTTCACCCGAGAGAATCCGAAACAGAGTGGTCTTGCCCGCTCCGCTCGGACCCGTCACTACGACGAATTCCCCTTCGTCAACTTGCAGGTCGATTCCCTTGAGAGCATAGCGCCCGGGCACATACTCCTTGGAAATCCCGTGCAGTCGGATCATCTAGACCTCCGGCAGCCTCCTCCGCCACTTGCCACTTCCACAACCACTTCGGCCGCCGGCGCCCATTTCGCGCGCGGCTAGTTCCCCAGTAAGGCTTCGAGACGGTCGACAAACTCCGCTGCCAGTTGATCGCCCTCGGCCGGGATGGGGCCGATGAACTTGTCCCAGACACGCCCTTCCCTGTCGATCAGAAACGTCTCCGGATATCCAGTTATACCATATTGCGTGCCAACTGCACCGTCCGGGTCGAGAAGAACCTGGAACTCTAGACGGTGCTCGGCCATGAACTCCTCGACCAGGGTCAGATCATCGTCTCCGGCCAGGCCCAGAACCACCAGCCCGCGCTCGCGATAGTCGAGGGTGATGCGGTTCAGCAGAGGCATCTCGGCGATGCATGGCGGGCACCAGGTGGCCCACAGGTTCACCAGAACCGGCTTTCCGCGGTAGTTTGACAGCTTGCGCACGGTTCCCTGGAGATCGCGCAGGATGAAGTCAGGCGCCAGATCGCCGGTGGAAAGACCACCGCGCGTACAGCCCGACCCGAGCGGCCCGACTATCAAGGCGACCAGCGCCGCGGCAGCGGCGAGCCTCGCGAGACTGTACGCAACTTGCCGGACCGGCGACGGCTTTCTGCATGTGCGAACCATTGGATACATCTCTCTCACATCGTAACCAGCGGTTGCTGCTGCGCGCGTGTCGCACGCAGCTTCACCAGCCATATCCACGCCGTCACGAACAGCGCGATGGCAATCAGCTGGGCCTGCGTCAGTCCGAATGCGCGGATCGGCTCGATACGCAGGAACTCGATCCAGAAACGCGAGAACGAGTTGCCGATCATGTAGACGCAGAACATCGTTCCGAGCGGGAGGTTCTTCGTACGCAAGGAGTAGATCAAGAGGAATACGCTGAAATAGGCCGTGGCCTCGTAGAGCGGGGTTGGATGGACGAGGATGCCGGGCTCGTGCGGCCAGCCGACGATGGCGCGCTCGTAGGCCACGCCCCAGGGAACTTCCGTTACCTTGCCCCAGTCGCCGTCGCCGGCCACATGGCAGCCGATACGGCCGACGGCCTGCCCGAGGGCCAACCCGAGCGAGGCGCACTCGGCGAGCGGCAACAGGGCCAGACCACGCCGCCAGGACAGTAGCCAGGCAGTGCCAATTCCGCCGATGAAACCGCCGTACCACACGAACCCCGAGCCGGCGAAGGCCAACAGAGGGTTGTCGATGAAAGCCGGCAGGTCGTTGAAGATCGATAGCACGCGCGAG
>PIVZ01000971.1 GCA_003354045.1 bacterium | reverse complement strand
ACCGTCGCACAATTGCGCGAGACCTACGCGGAGTGGGGCCGGCATTTCAAGATGCCCCGGCTGCAAATCATCTCCTACTCCATGCTCTCGAGGCAGACCGGCAGCGGGCTGCTGACCCGGCTGTGCGACGAGTACAAGCGGGTGGCCATCGTAGCCGACGAGTGCCACCGCCTCAGCGCCATGACCAGCGCCAGGACGCGGCGCATGACCCGCTTCATCGAGGAGATTCGGACCAAGCACAAGACCGTTGAGCACGCCGCGCCCAAGCACAAGCCTGACCTCCTCTTCGTCGGCCTCTCGGGCACGCTGATGCACAAGTCGCTCAAGCAGATGGAGCACCTGGCTCGCTGGGCCCTGCGAGACAAGTCCCCGATCCCCTACCAGACGCCCTGGTTGAACGCCTGGTGCGACTGTATGGACGTCAAGGGCATTCCGTCGAAGCCTTCGTGGAACCTCGTGGCCTCGCTCTGGCAGTGGGCCTACCCGGACATCTGGATTGACAGCGTTCGGGGCAACAAGAAGCAGGACATGATCCGCGAGGCGTTCCAGCGCCGCTTCCGATCGGCGCCCGGAATCGTGTCGACCACCAAGGGTAGCCTTGGCGCCGAGCTCAACATCATCAAGTGGAGCCTCAAGGTACCGGAGATTATTGAGGAAGCCCTCAAGCGCGTAGAGGATCTAGGCGAAGATCCAATGGGCAACATCCTGCCCGACGACGCCAGCACCTGGCGCGCTAAGCGGCTGCTCAGCGCAGGCTTCTACTACATCTGGGATTGGCCCAACGGCATCGTCGACGAACAGTGGATGGACGCCCGGAAGGTCTGGAACTCTTTGGTGCGAGCGGAGTTGGAGGATGGGGGTCGAGAAGACTACGACTCCGAAGGGCTGGTGTACAACGAGATTGAGAGGCAGTACGCGAAATATCACCGAGGCCCGATCCATAAGGCATGGTACCGCTGGTCCGTAGAAAAGCAGAAGCCCAAGCCCCCGAAGAAGACCGTGTGGCTGGACTCGTTCCTGATTGACCACGCCGTAGCGTGGGCCAGGAAGCAGAAAGAGCCAGTGGTGCTGTGGTACGAGACGGAAGGCGTGCGAGACGCTTTGACGCATGCCGGGATGGTTACCTACGGTAAGGGGGACACCGTCCCCACAAAGAAGGGCCACACCTGCGCCATGAGCGTGCGCGCACAGGCCGAAGGGCTCGACCTCCAGTACCAGTGGGCCA
>PIVZ01000970.1 GCA_003354045.1 bacterium | reverse complement strand
GTCGATATGGCCTCCGGTGTCGGCTACGACCCCGAGCGCTGGGCGCCGGGCGTCAGACGTGACTTCCACGAGCTCAGGCGCGTGGTCAGCAACCTCGCCGTCCTCGACTTCAAGGGAGCCGGCAACGCCATGCGCCTGGTATCCCTGCATCCAGAGGTAAGCGTAGAGCAGGTGCAGGAGCAGACTTCCTTCGAGCTGGCCGTCGCTGAGGACCTGGCTGAAACCCTTGCACCTACCGCCGAGCAACTCAGGCTGATCCGCGGGGTTCTCGACCCCAACGACCTTCGCGCAACCGTGTACAAAGGCTGAAGGCGAAGGTGTCGAGCGCGCTCAACACCAAACTGTGCGAGGCGCTCGGCGTTCGCTACCCGATCGTTCAGACAGCGATGGGTTGGATCGCCACTCCGGAGCTGGTGGCAGGAACCGCCAACGCCGGCGGCATGGGTTTCCTGGCCTGCGCGGTGATGCGGCCGGAAGAGGCCGAGCAAGCCATCGTCAAGACCAAGGAGCTCACCGACCTCCCCTTCGGCGTAAACTTCCTGATGGAGCAGCCCGGCGCCAGCGACATCGTGGATTCGATAATCCGCCACGGCTGCAAGGCGGCAAGCTACAGCCGCTCGCCCAACCCGGACTTCATCGAGCGGCTAAAGAAAGCCGATATCCTCTGTGTTCCCACCGTCGGCCAGGCCCGCCACGCAACCAAGGCCGTCAAGCTCGGCGCAGACGTGATAATCGCGCAGGGCGGCGAAGGCGGCGGCCACACCGGCAGCGTTCCGACCTCGCTACTGGTGCCGCAGGTGGTAGACAGCGTCGATGTACCGGTAGCGGCAGCCGGCGGCTACTGCGACGGGCGCGGGTTGGTCGCGGCCCTTGCCTACGGCGCCGACGGCATCGCGATGGGAACCCGTTTTTTGCTCACCGCCGAGTGCCCGGTCCCCGTGGCCACCCTCGAGCGCTACTTCGCGGCCGGCGTTCTCGACATAGAGATAACGACGCGGGTGGACGGAATGCCCCAGCGCGTGATCATGAACGAGCTGGTCGGCCAGCTCGAGGCCAAGAGTCCGCTGGGCCTGCTCATCGAAGCCGTGCGCAACGGCCTGGCCTACAGGAAGATGACGGGAGCCTCGATCGGCGAGCTGCTCGGCTCGGCACTGAGAATGAAGAGCGCCGATCAGCTCACGCAGGCACAGACGATCATGGCGGCCAATGCGCCCATTCTCATCCA
>PIVZ01000393.1 GCA_003354045.1 bacterium | reverse complement strand
CATCATCTCATCGGTCCATGCGTTCACCCAGTCCGGCATGGGGCCTTTCTTCCTTACCTTCCTCGGCTTGATCCTGGCCGTCTCCGTGGGACTGCTCGTCTACAGGCTTGGCGACCTGAAGCCGCGCCACAAGCTCGACAGCATGATCTCGCGCGAGTCGACCTTCCTGTTCAACAATCTGATCCTCGTCGGCATTGCCTTCGCCACGCTGTGGGGAACCATATTCCCGGTCCTCACCGAGTGGGTTCGCGGCGTGAAAATCACCGTCGGGCCACCGTTTTTCAACGCGGTGAACGCACCGCTCGGCATAGCGTTGCTCCTCCTCATGGGCATCGGGCCGGTGATCGCCTGGCGGCGGGCCTCCCTCAATCACCTGATCAAGAGCTTCCTGTGGCCGACCGCTGCAGGCCTGGTCGGGGGCCTGGCGGCCTTTTTCGCGGGGATCGACTCGCTCAGCACCGTGTTGGTCTTCTCCTTCTCTACCTTCGTCGTCTACACGATGGTCGAGGAGTTCCACCGCGGGGCCATCGCGCGACGCGCGATGGCGGGAGAGAGCTACGGTGTGGCCCTCTTCAACCTCGCACGCAAGAACCAGCGCCGCTATGGCGGCTACATCATCCACCTCGGTGTCGTGTTCATGTTCATCGGCATCGCCATGTCGTCGGTCTACCAGGTTGAGCAGCAGTTCTCGGTCAAGCAGGGAGAGGAGTTCTCGATCGGCGATTACACGCTGCGCTTCGAGGCGCTCGAGGAAAAGGAGGACGACCACGTCGAGCGGCTCATCGCCACGCTTGCCGTGAGCGAGGGCGGGCGTGAGATAGACACGCTGAAGCCGGAAAAACGCTTCTACAAGAAGCCCGAGCAGCCGGCCACGGAGGTTGCGTTCCGCTCGACCTTGAAAGACGATCTCTACCTCATCCTGGGCTCGGTGGACGATGCCGGCACGGTCACCTTCCAGGCCTACGTCAACCCGATGATCCTGTGGCTGTGGCTTGGCGGCATCGTACTGGCCGTGGGCACCGGGATAGTGGTGGTACCGACCAGGGCGGCGCGCAGGCGCGAGGCCGTGCGTGAGGGAACTCGCGAGGCCCGGCAGAAGACATGAGACTACGGCCCTACATAGCGCTCGCAATGACGCTGTGCCTGCTGGCAGCCGTGCCCATGGCCTTTGCCCAAATGGCCCAGAAAGAGGTCGAAGAGGCTCTGACCTGTCAGTGTGGCTGCGGACTCACCGTGGCCAACTGCAATCACCTTCAGTGCGGCTTTGCCATTCCCGTGCGCGAGGAGATCGCGGCCGCTCTGGCCGCGGGTGAGACCGGAGAGCAGATCATCGCCGGCTACAGGACCGAGTACGGGGAAAAAGTCCTGTCGGCGCCGACCAAGGAGGGTTTCAACCTCCTGGCCTGGATTACGCCCTATGCGGCCATCCTGTTCGGCGCCCTCGTCATCGTGCTTACCGTGCGCCGTTGGACAGGCACTTTGCCCGCCGAGGCGCTGCCCGGCGCCGCGGGCGGCGGACCTTCCGGCCTTGGCAAGGCCGATCGCGAGCGCATCGCCCGTGAGCTGGAAGAGTTGGACTGATGGTCACCCTGGTCGGCATTCTCATCGTGGTCTGTGTGGCGACCGTTATCGCTCAGCCGCTTTTGCGTCCCTCCACGGAGGCAAGCTCGCTGCCGGGCGGCGCAGGCGAAGAACTTTGGCGCCGCGAGAAGGCCGTGGCCTTGACGGCCATCAAGGAAGCCGAGTTCGATCACGCTACCGGCAAGCTCACTGACGAGGACTACGCCGTCCTTCGCGAGGGCTACGAGGAGCGGGCCGCGCAGGCCATGGGCGAGCTCGACAGGCTGGCGGAATCGCTGGCAAAGGGCGCGGGCAAGAAGGCGGACACAGCCGGTTCCCGATCGGCCACCGCGAGCTTCTGCACCGCCTGCGGGAGCAAGTTCGAGGGCGACGATCGTTTTTGCGCCGGCTGCGGCGAGGCACGCGGCTGACTCCGAAGGGCCAGCGGCAAGCCTGCTGGCCACACCGCCGACCGTGGCGCCGTCCGCCACCGGTTCCCCCCGCTCGCATGGCAAGTGGCCGACCCATGCGCTAACCTCTGCCGCGAGGCACCCCGTGGGCACCCAAGAGCCGGATTCCCCTGAGATCGACTCCGTCGATCAGCTAGAAGAATACTTCCAGCGCGGCTGTAAGCCGCGTGAGAACTGGAAGATCGGCGTCGAATACGAGAAGCCCGTGGTAGCCGCCGACACCGGGGAGTCGGTGCCGTATGAGGGCGAACGGGGAATCGGACGGCTGCTCGGAGAGATGCTCGAACGCTACGAGCAGTGGCGAGGCGTCCATGAAGGCGACGCGCTGATTGCTTTGCGCGACGGCAAGGCATCGATCACTCTCGAGCCTGGCGGCCAGTTCGAGATGTCCGGCCAGCAATGCGATTCCCTCCACTGCGTCAACCAGGAGCTGCACCAGCACATCGAAGAGATCGTCGGGGTCGGCGAAGCCCTGGGCCTGGCCTTCCTCGGCTTGGCGCTTGTTCCAAAGACTCCCTTGCAGCAGATCCCGTGGATGCCCAAGGCCCGCTACCGCATCATGCGCGAGATCATGGAGACGACCGGCAGCCTCGGCCACCGCATGATGAAGCAGACGGCCACGGTGCAGTGCAACTTCGACTATGCCAGTGAATCTGACGCTGCCCGCAAGATGAGACTGGCAATGGCGATGTCGCCGCTGCTGGTGGCCGTTTCCGCCAATTCGGCCGTCCTCGATGGCCGCGCCACGGGGTATCGCAGCTACCGCGCGCACATATGGAGCGACACCGACCCGGCTCGCTGCGGCTTCACGCCCTTCGTCCTGAACACCGAGCACGTCTTCAGCGCTTACGCCGACTACGCCTTGGACGTGCCGATGTACTTCGTGGCACGCGGCTCGCGCTTGATCCCCGCTGAGGGCAAGACCTTCCGCCGCTTTCTTGAAGAAGGCCACCGCGGCGAGCGAGCCACGCTGACCGACTGGAATCTCCACCTGACAACCCTGTTTCCCGAAGTGAGGCTGAAAACCTACATCGAGGTGCGTGCGGCCGACAGCCAGCCTGCCGACCTGATGCTCGGCACCCCGGCACTCATGAAGGGGCTTCTCTACGACGACGACTGCCTGGAGGCCGCCTGGGCCGAGGTGGCCCGTTGGCCGCTCGACGAACTGCCGCGCCTTCATGAGGAAGCTAGCCGCCACGGCCTGCTCGCCGCCGTCGGCCGGCACACCATGCGAGACTATGCCGCTGAGCTCTGCGCCATTGCTCGTGAGGGCCTGGAGCGCGCCGCCTGCTTGGACGGGGCGGGGCACGACGAGACACAGTACATCGACAAGCTGCAAGAAGAGGTAGCGGCGGGTAAGACACCGGCCGAGCGCGTTATCGAGTTGTGGGAAGGTGAGTGGAACGGCGATGTCGATCGGCTAATCGAATACGCTACCTACCGCAGACATTAACGAAATCACATTGATTTTCGCTTTTTGTTCGTTTACACTGTACCCAGTGGCGAAGGAATTGCGAAAGACGGGATCTTGGACACATAGCCCTCGGCCGCGAAGGGCCAGTGCTGACGGCTGCCGCTCGGGCGCGCTGGCGCCGGCGACGCCAGATCTCTCGGTCAGACGGCTGGAGCGCTGCTTGGGTCTCGTTGAAGGCGCGTGGGAGCGACGACGCCTGTACGCCTTGCGAGTCCGCACCGGCGCCTTTCGCAAGCTCGGGATCCGACCCGGCTACTTACTGGTGGTCGAACCCGGAGCGCGCGAGCGCCCCGGGCAGGTGGTCCTTTGGCGTAGCCGGCGCGCGATGGGGCTGCGCAGGATTACCGAGAACGCTCCCGTCGATGACGGCAGCGGTATCCTCCCGCTTCCCTTTCCCTCTTCCGCAAACGGCACCAGCCAAGCGACGGCAGAGCCTGCCGATGCCAAGACGGTAGGCACGGTCGTGGCACTGCTCAGGGCAACCGTAAGCGGTGGCTTGCGGGCCTCCAACCTCCACCGTGCGGCTCCGGCACGACGACAGCCAGCTAGACGCTCGCCTCGCATAGAGGGACTTTCTCCGGCTGAGATAGAAGCCCGACGACAGTCCGCGGCCGCCTCCCTCGAGATCTGGCGCGACTGGGGGACAGCGATGGAAGGACGGCCACGTACGGCCTTCAAGGTGACGCGGCGGTGGCGCGAGCTCGAGACCAACCTGTCCACGCTGATTGACTGCGTGGGGGTCTCTCGAGACTGTCGGCTCGCTGCGGCGCTCGTGGCCGAGGCCGAGCGGGTGGCCGCCAGGCTCATGCGTGAAATTGAGCGCGCGGGCAGGCTAGAGCGGGCGAATAGCTTCGGCGACGGTCAGCACGACGAAAGTGACACGTCAATGGCAGAAGCAACGCTTATGCCCGCGGTAAGTTGATTTAGGTTGACATCTTGCCTCTAGGAGTGCTTTGATCCCCGCTGCGCCGAGGAAGGCCGCAGAGGAGACGCATTGCGCGTCCGAGCTAGCTTAAACGCTTTCTGACATCTGTCGACGGGACCTACCAGAGGGACCCGAGTTTAGCGTGGCTAGCCGTGAGCCCAAGGTTGCATTAGCAAACTTTAATTAGGGGCTCAAAATATTTCATCCACTTCGACCTTCCCATAGCGTAGCGTTTCGTGTTAAATGACGCCGCGCATTAGCGTAACCCAAAGCGCGGAGATCGCGCCGCGGGGGGAGGCTGAGCCAAGATGGCCGACCGTTTCGTCAACCTTTTTGAGCCGGACACACTGTTGCCGGCGCAGTTTTTTGCGGCATTTTCGCGCGAGGGTGGTCTTGTGCGAGAGCGGCGCCTCATGCTGGCCGTTCTCCAGGACGCGGTCGAGTGCTACCAGAAGTACGCGCTGGCCAGAGATCCCAAGGGCAGGCTGCTCTTCGAAGACTCGCAGGAGTGGATCGAGTCGCGCGAGCGCGAG
>PIVZ01000392.1 GCA_003354045.1 bacterium | reverse complement strand
TGTACGAGCACATAGCGGATGGGAACCCCTACGAGTCACCAATGCGCATCTACCCGGCGATTCAGTACACGATGGGCGGCCTGTGGGTGGACTACAACCTGATGAGCAACATTCCCGGGTTGTTCGTGCTCGGCGAGGCGAACTTCTCCGACCACGGGGCGAATCGCCTCGGCGCCAGCGCTCTGATGCAAGGGCTCGCCGACGGTTACTTCATAATCCCGTACACGCTGGCCAATTACATCGCCGGCACCCGTTTGCAGGCGGCCACGACGGACCACGACGCATTCGACGAGGCCCAGGCGGACGTGCAGGCGCGCGTAGACAGACTGTTGGCGGTCAACGGCAAGCGTACGGTGATGGACTTCCACCGCGAGCTCGGCGGCGTACTTTGGGAAAATGCAGGCATGGCCAGGACCAAGCAAAGCCTCGGTCGGGCGCTCGAGCACGTCATGCGGTTGCGCGACGAGTACAACGACAACGTCAAGGTAGTCGGTGCCGGCAGCGACCTGAACAAGAGCCTCGAGTACGCGATGCGTGTGGACGACTACACGGAATTCGCGGAGCTGCTCTGTGTGGACGCCCTGCAGCGTGAGGAGTCGTGCGGCGGGCACTTCAGAGAGGAGCACCAGACCGAAGAAGGCGAAGCCAGGCGTGATGACGAGAATTTCTCGTACGTGGCCGCGTGGGAGTTCACGGGGCGTTACAAGCGGCCCGAACTTCACAAAGAGCCTCTCAAGTTCGAGTTCGCCAAGATCAAGCAGCGTAGCTACAAGTAGACGGGAAGGAACAGATCCTATGAGTGGGATTACCATAAAGCTTCGCGTGTGGCGGCAGGCCGGCCCGAGCGCCGAGGGCAGACTGGTCGATTACACCGTAAAGGACATCGTCCCAGACATGTCGTTCTTGGAGATGCTCGATGTCCTCAACGACGGACTCACCGAGCAGGGGCACGAGCAGATTGCTTTCGACTCTGATTGTCGCGAGGGGATATGCGGCGCATGCTCGTTGACCGTGAACGGAGTCCCTCATGGGCGCGGCCGCGGTAAGACCACCTGCCAGCTCTTCATGCGCGATTTCCAGGATGGCTCTACCGTTACCGTCGAGCCGTTTCGTGCAACAGCATTTCCGGTGCTCAAAGATCTAATCACCGATCGCAGCGCGTTCGACCGCATCATGGCGGCCGGAGGCTACGTATCGATAAACACCGGGTCGGCTCCCGATGCCAACGAGATTCTCATCGGCAAGGAGATCGCCGACAAGGCCTTCGACGCGGCCGCCTGCCTCGGCTGTGGCGCCTGCGTTGCCGCTTGCAAGAACGCCTCTGCATCATTGTTCGTCGGTGCCAAGATCACGCAGCTCGCGCTGATGCCGCAGGGTGCGGCGGAGCGCAACCGGCGCGCCCTACGGATGGTGCAGCAGATGGATGCCGAGGGCTTCGGAGGCTGCACCAACGAGGCCGAGTGCGAAGCGGTGTGCCCCAAGGAGATCTCCACGTCGCACATCACCTGTCTCAACCGCGAGTTCCTGCGCGGCGTCTTGCAGGCAAGCTGAGGCGTCGGTCTCGATCAAGCGGCATTTCGAGCTTCGACTGACCCCGCCTTCCATCCAGAAAGTGGGGGTCCTCGCGCATGGTGCCGGCTTTCGGTGCGGTAGAAGATGACCCCCGGCGGGACGATGCCTCATTCCTGCCTGTCGCCGGTGCATGATAAACAGCGGTTCATGTATGGCCGCATCCCGACCTATCTGGCGCTCGTCGTCACCGTCTCCTTGATTTCTTCTTGCAGCCCGATGCTGCCGCGGCACTGGCAGCCAGCACAGGGGCGCGCTCACCCCCTGGTTGGCCGCATCCTCGAAGTGGAGACCGGTCGCTTCATCTCCAGGGATCGGCTCCTCGAGGAGCTCGGCCGGACCGACTTCGTCCTTCTTGGCGAGCAGCACGAGAACACCGATCACCACCGGCTGCAGGCGGCGGTTGTCTGCGACTTGATCGAACGGGGCCGTAGGCCGGCGGTGGCTTTCGAAATGCTCGATCTGGAGGATGCGCCGGCCCTCGAAACGCAGCTTTCGGAACACCCGGGAGACGTTGACGGGATCGGAGAGGCTGTTGATTGGAGTCGTAGCGGCTGGCCGCCTTGGCCGCAGTACCGGCCGGTCTTCGAGGTTGCGGTGGAGGCCGGCGTACCCATCGTGGCGGCCAATCTGTCACGCTCGACACTGCGTAAGCTGACCGCCGCAAAGCACGACGGTGGCAAGGTCGAGACGGCGACGGAGGCCGACGACGGCGGAGATGAGAATGCCGTCCGTGAGAAATCCGGCACCGGCGCGGACGCGGCCGCGGACGAGGAAGAGGAAGAGTCGGCGCAAGAGCTGGTGAAGCGATTGGGCATCGACGAGCCCCTGCCCGAGGCGGTGCACGCCGCGATGGTTGCGGAGATCAGTGCGGCGCACTGTGGCCACGTGAGCGAGGAGTATGCCGAACCGCTGGTGCTGGCCCAGCGGGCCCGGGACGCACAGATGGCCGAGAGTTTGGTGCGCGCGGGTGCGACACACGGGGCGGTGCTCATCGCCGGCTCCGGACATGTACGTGTGGACCGTGCGGTGCCCGTCCACATAGCGAAGAGACAGCCCGCGAGTACAGTCGCGGCGGTGGGCTTTGTCGAGGTGGCTCCCGGCCGTCGCAGTCTCGCTGCCTCTGTGAATGAGATCGCGGGAAAGAGGTTCCCCTTCGACTATGTGTGGTTCACGCGCCGCACGGACTACGAGGATCCCTGCGAGAAGTTCCGCGAGCAGCTCGAACGGCTCTCGCGCCAGCAAAAAGCCTCGGGTCACGGGGCCTCGGGCGGCGGGGCCTCGAACCACGAGGCTTCGGACGGGTCAACGTCGGACTGAAGTGCATCGAACCGCGGGGCCTCCAACCAAGGAGCCTCGGGCTAGAGCCGCAAACGCACAGTCCCGTGACCGGATGGCATCGCGGCGGCGGATCGAGCCGATGTCGCTAGTCTATACGGTCGATGCGCGGGCCCAATGCTTCCACTGCGCTGGGGCCCTCAGTGAAGTAGGCGTCGGCCGCGCCGACAAGCTCGTTTAGCCGTTTCTCCAGCTCGAGGCGGTAGCCGTCGAGGTCTTCTTTGTCGGTCGTACCCGGCGGGATGAAAATGGGCTCTCCGCTCAAGAGAACCGCCTTGCCCCACGGCTTGGGCAAGCCCAGCTTCATCCACGTCTTCTCGACTATCATCAGGTTGTCGCCCCAGGCGCGCACCGGGACCAGCGGTAGGCCGGTGTTGCGCGCGAGATAAACGGCTCCCCAACGTGCCTGGCGCGCGGGCCCGCGGGAGCCGTCGGCCATCACGAACACGCTGCGCGACTCGCGCCGTGCCCTGTCGCTGAGTTCCTCGATCGCTTTTACGCCGCTCCGGCTGCCGGAGCCCAACACGCAGCTCACGCCGAACTTGTTGAGGGCGTAGCCGCCGGTCGTGCCGACTCTCCCGTCGCTCACCATGAAGTAGGAAGGGTAGGTCGGCGTGTAGCGGAATAACTCGTACATGAGCGGGAAAACATCTTGGTGCCACATAGCCACGATGCAAGGCTTGCCGTCGCGGATGTAGGCGAACAGCGGGCCGCGGCAATCGTAGCGGACGTAGCGTCGAACGAGGCCGCTCCAGACCCGGATTATCAACGCGAACGGCGGGTACAGCAGTACCTGAAGATCGGAAATGCGCCGCGTGACCTGCCGCACCCGTGGGGATTTCCTCCAGCGTTTCAGCATCTGATTGCACGGGTGGCCGAGCGACCGCGCAGACACCTGTTTGGCGTGGGAGCGCTGCCTCTGCAAGTCGGGCGCCCGGTCCGAGCGTGCAAAAGACCTCCCCATACGGGGTCGACAAGCGCCGCTTGGTCGGCCACCATGGATGTTGTACGACCCTTGTCGGCGCCATCAGAGGCCGCGCGAGCGTTTTCGGACATCGAGATGAAGTGTAGCGTTATCAGGTACTTACCTGCGGTATCGTCAATGGCCGCCATCCTCGTGCTATGCGTCGGTGGAGCTGACCCGGCCGGCGCCGGCACGGTTATCAATGTTCCCAACGACCAACCGACCATCCAGGACGGGCTCGACGCGGCCTTTGCCGGCGATGTCGTCGAGGTCGAGACCGGCACCTACAACGAGAAGGTCGAGTTCCCGAGATCGGGCACGGCCCTCGATCCGATCATCCTTCGCGCCAAGACCGGCCACAGCCCGGCAATAGACGGCACCGGCCAGGCCGGGGACGACATCGTGCTGATCGACACCAAGAGCCATGTGCGCGTGATCGGTTTCGAGATCAAGAACAATCTGGGCGTGACCGACGGGTCCGGCATCCGCCTGATCGGCAGTGGTGCCGGTATAGAGCTCCGCGACAACGTCATTCACGAGCTACGCGGCTCGAACGCGATGGGCATAACCGTCTACGCGACGGATCCGGATCCGTTCGAGGATCTCATAATCGACAACAACGAGATCTACGATGCCGAACCATCGCCGAGCGAAGCCCTGGTTCTCAACGGCAACGTCACCGGCTTCGAGGTGACCGACAACTACGTTCACGACGTCAATAATATCGGTATCGATTTCATCGGTGGCGAGACCGACATACAGCCGAACTCGACCCTGGTGGCGCGCAATGGCCTGTGCCGCGGTAACATCGTGTTGCGCTGCGGAAGCGGCTACTCGGGCGGCATCTACGTGGACGGCGGCAAGGATATAACGATCGAGAACAATATCGTTTCTGCCTGCGACCTTGGTATCGAGGTGGCTGCTGAGAACGCCGGGATCCTCACCGAGAACGTGACGGTCCGAAACAACGTACTCTACGAAAACCGGGTTGTCGGGCTCGTTTTCGGCGGTTTCAAAGCCTCGGTGGGACGCGCCAACAACAACGTTTTTCGCGGGAATACGCTATACAAGAACGCCACCGACGCCTCCGACG
>PIVZ01000969.1 GCA_003354045.1 bacterium | reverse complement strand
TTCTTCTCCATGGTGCCGAACTCCAGGTCGAGGGTCGGCGGGAAGTTGAAGCCGAAGCGCCACAGCGAGCGGATTCCGCCATCGCGCAGGCCGCGGATCGATTCGTGGCCGTGATCGGGCGTCAGAATGTTGTGGCTGTAGTCCACGATGGTCGTAACACCGGCATCCAGAGCTTCGAGGGCGCCCGCATACTGCGCGGCGTACATGTCCTCGGCGCGAAAGGTCCCGGCCGCGCGCATGCGGATGCCACGCACGTAGTCCATCAGCGACCAGTCGGCCGTAATGCTACGCATTGCGGCCTGCCATACATGTCTGTGGGTATCGACGAGACCGGGGATGACGATCTTACTTGAAGCATCGATGATCTCAGCCTCGCCGGCTTCGATCTTCGCAGCGACATCGATGATCTTCGCGCCTTCGATGAGGATGTCGCCTTTCGGAAGATCCTGCGTCGCATCGTCCATGGTTACGATGCAACCCCCGCGAATGAGTGTTCGGCTGTCGCTCATGCTCTCTCCTTCTTCAGTTCAGAAGTGGCCGAACGGCGTTATCTTGAAGGCTCGTCATCACGGCTTGATGATGCGGTTGCGAAGTACGCCGATACCTTCGATCTCCAGCTCGATTACGTCGTTCGGCGAGAGGAAGCGCTGTAGTTCGAGTCCGCAGCCGCCTCCCACCGTGCCCGAGCCCAGGACCTCTCCGGCATGGAGAGTCTCCGACTGACTGACGTGGGCAATGCAGGCCTCGAAGCGATGGTGCATGGTGCCGGAGTTCCCCCGCGACCACTCCTCTCCGTTGACTCGTGCGATCATTGTGAGGTCGTAGGGATCGATCTCGTCGGCGGTCACTATGCAGGGGCCCAGCACGTTGCCAGTGTCGAAGTCTTTTCCTTTGGCCGGGCCGAGGGAGCCCTGCATCTCGCGGGTCTGCGCGTCTCGGGCGCTCACGTCGTTGAAAATCGTGTAGCCGAAGATGTGGTCTGCGGCCTCACCGACAGAAATGTCCTTGCCCGGGACCCCGATCACGGCAGCCAACTCGAGCTCGTAATCCAGCAGTTCGGCGTATCGCGGCCATAGCACGTCTTGCTCCGGACCGATCACCGAGAAGCGGTTGCACTTGTAGTAAATCGGCATCTCGTACCAGATTGCGGGAATTTCAAAGCGGCCGCTGGCCTTCATCTCCGCACGCGCCGCCTCGGGATCTTCCGCGAAAGCGGCCTGCAGCTC
>PIVZ01000391.1 GCA_003354045.1 bacterium | reverse complement strand
TGGCTCGCCGGCCTGTCTACGTTCCGCTCATTCTTGGCTACGCCGCGACGATTCGAATGGCACAGACTCCGCCGATGCGATATTGCGGAGGGACAGGCGATCAGGAACACCGGAACCTGCTCGCACCGCGTCAACGAAACGACTGAGTATGGACCATTGACCGGCCGGCGAGCTTACCGGTATGCTCGACCCGCTCCGGGGTGCGAACCGGAAGGCACATTGATGAGACTCTCCCACCCAGTTCGATGTGCCATCCTCTGGCTCACTCTCATCGCCCTGCTCGCGGTGCCGGCCGAGGCGATCGTGTCGTTCGAGACCGACAAGTTCATCTCCCAGGTGGTTGGTCCGGACAACTCGGACATGGACCATGACGGGAACAGCACCGTGCTGTTCGTGACCGATACCGATACCGCGACCGACATCCAGCTCGTGCGATCGACCGATGCAGGCGCGACCTGGGCCCCTGGGGTCGGCTTCGATGACGAGACGATCACGGGTCCCGGGAGTGCCGGGCGGCCTGTCATCAGCCACGTCGACGGTGCGCAATGGGTCGGCGTATACAAGTTCGTGCCGTCCGGCGGCGACTTCGACCTCTACGCACGCGTATCGAGTGACGGTGGCATCTCGTGGAGCGATCCCGCATTGGTAGACCCCGTCGGTGCACCGGGCGATTCGCACCAGGATACGGCGTTGGGCCTGGAGTGCGCGCAGGGCGTTTGCGTCCTGGTAGGTTGTAGCAGTCTTGGTTACTACCGCTCTCTGTCGTTCGACGATGGCACGACGTGGTCTTCGCCCACTGTCTTCGGCGTCGGTCCCGTGTCGTGCACAGGTGATGTCGTCAGCGATGGATCGGGGAACTGGCTTGTGGTGTGGCAGAGCAGTGACGACCTGGGCGGCACGATCGGCGGGGACGACGATATCCTCTTCATCCGCTCTACGGACAACGCGTCCTCGTGGAGCAGCGCCGCAGCATTGAACGTCGCGGCTGCCACCGACAGCCTGAACGAGGACGACCCGAGGGTCGACGTGAACGCATCCGGCACGTGGATCGTGACCTGGAAGCAGCCGACCGAATCGCTCTCGGATAGTCGCACAGTGGTCGCACGTTCCATCGACCTCGGCGCGACCTGGTCACCGGAGATCTTCGTCGACACGCCCGGGATCACCGGCACGGAGCCGAGAATCGGTGCCGGGGCGGGTTCGGAATGGGTCGTAGCTTACTCGACGAGCGCGGTTGCGCCGCAGCTCGGCGGCGACATCGAGGTGTTCTACAGCCGATCGACCGACGACGGGCTCAGCTGGACCTTGCCGGTCCTGCTCAATCGTGACGGAATCGTCGACCACATCGACTCGCCTCACCCCGACACCAACAAGGCCTTGCACGTGATGCAGATCGGCAGTACGTGGCTGGCGGCGATCACGGGCGATGGCAACGTCACGACGGTCCGCGTGGCTCGCTCGGTCGCCGCTTGTCCCACACTGCCCGATCCGAGCTGCGATGCTGGTGTGAACCAGCGTGTGGGGATCCGCGAAGCCGCGATCCACCGCGACAGCATCAAGCTGAAGGTCAAGGACGCGGCGCTCGGGGCCCTCGGCGATCTCGGCGACCCGACGACGGCCTCCGACTACGTCTTGTGTCTCTGGGACGACCAGGGCGGCCAGCCTGTCCTCGTCTACGAGCAAGACGCTCATGCCGGCACGACATGCGCCGGCAAACCCTGCTGGCGACAGGTGGGTGCCGGCTATCGCTTCAAGGACAATCGACTCGAGAACAGCTCGATCAGCCGGCTGTCCCTGGCACCGAAGAAGAGCGATACCGAGCTCAAGATTACTGCCAAGCTACGCGGCCTCGCGGTCGGTCCGCCACAGCTGCCGCTCAGCGTCGATCCGAGCGTCCGTGTGCAGCTCCACAACCTCGCCGACGGGCACTGCTGGGAGGCCTCGTTCGACCAGCCGAAGAAGAACGACACTCAACGCTTCGATGCGAAGGAGCCCTGAGGCCCGGCCGTACGCGGCGCTCGCCTCAGCCCAGGTCCCCCAATTTCGATAACGAGGGTCCAGGGCGAGTACTCACAGTAGTCGGGGTGTTCGCGGGGCGCTGTCAACTTATCTCGGGGCGAGGCAAGGGTCTGCTCTCGAATCGTGGTTGTGCCTCGTCAATATTCCGTCGGCCTTAAGAATCAAGCAGTTAGCGCAGCTACCGAAGCAGGGCGGGAGAGACCCCGAAGCGGACCCCGGCAGCGAGCCGGCCGGGTGGCCACGGCGCCGTTTTGACGTCAGGCTCCTCTCCCTATGTGGCGCGCCTTCATTCTCTTCCTCACCGTGTTGGCCCGGCTGATCCGAGCGGTATGCAAGTCCAGGGACGAACTCCTCCTCGAGAATCTCGCGCTGCGCCAGCAGGTCGCCGCGCTGAACTTGGGTAGGCGCAAGCCGAAGCTGGATGACGCCGACCGGGCCTTCTGGGTCGCGCTGCGCAAGTCATGGCCGAGGTGGGCCAGCCTGCTGGTAATCGTGAAGCCGGAGACGGTGCTGGACTGGCAGCGCCGACGCTTTCGCCGCTACTGGACGAGGATCTCCAAGCGGCGCGGTCGTCCCGGCCGTCCGCGAATCGAGGCCGAGATCCGTGATCTGATTGGCCGGATGGTCCGCGAGAACCACTGGGGCGCGCCTCGGATCCTCAGCGAACTCAAGAAGCTGGGCCTTGTGGTTTCCGAGACCACCGTCTCGCGCTACCTCAGTCGTCTGCGCGAGCGCAATCCCGATCCCGATGTCGTCCGACGCTGGGTAGCCTTCTTGCGCAACCACAAGGCGGCCATTGCCGGCATGGATTTCTTCACGGTGCCGACAGCCACGATGAACGTCCTGTACGGGTTCTTCGTCGTTCATCACGACCGGCGCCACATCCTGCACTTCAACGCGACCTACCATCCGACGGCAGAGTGGGTCATCCAGCAGCTCCGCGAGGCGTTCCCGTTTGAGGCTGCGCCTCGACATCTGATCTTCGACCGCGACTCGATCTTCTGCCCTGCGGTCGTGGAGTGCGTGAAGGCATTGGGCGTGGAGCCCAACCGCACGGCCTACCGGAGTCCCTGGCAAAATCCCGTCTCGGAGCGTTGGGTGGGAACCCTACGTCGAGAGTTGCTCGACCACGTAGTAATTCTCAGCCAGCGACATCTCGTCGCGCTCGTAACTTCCTTCCTAGACTATTATCACGAAGACCGCTGCCACTTGGGGCTCGAGCGAGACACGCCGGACCGAAGGCCCGTTACGCCGAAACCGTCACCTCACGCGAAGGTTGTGGCTCTGCCGCGTGTCGGCGGGCTGCATCACCGATACGTGTGGCGAGAGGCTGCCTGAGGCGACGGCGAGAATCCGAGTCGGCGCACGAGGCCGCCAGCGGCATCGAGCTACCCGGGCGTCGCACCTTCACAACACAGCCGCGGTAACGAGCCGGCACCGCGGACCTCTGCAGGATCAGCGGCCTTGCTCTCTCTGGTCGATTTGATGGTCGGCCGGCTTGTCTCCGTTCGGTTGATTCTCGGCACGTGCCAGCGACTTCATCACGCAAACCGCTATTGGAGATCGGAGTGCGACGCCGAGACGGCTCCGACAGCACTGAGTGACTCGGGCGGATGAGATATTGACGAGGGACACCCCATTCGGTCGGCTACGCGAACCTTTTCTCAGCTGAGAACGGAGGACTCGAACTTGTTCTCAGCCGAGCAGATTCTCAGCCCGAACGGGAAGAATGTGTCGAGTACTCGACAGATTTTGCCCGTTCACGTTGACATTCTGCTCCGCCAGTCCTCGACCCTACATTGCCCGGTCGCGGTGAGAATTCGCCGCGCCAGTCCTCGACCCTACGAGGTGGTCGCGGCCGCTTAGCGTTTACATTTTGCCGTGCTGCCTGACCTGTTGAACTGGCATTCGTCGGCGCTGAAATCTGTGTCGGTGCACAAGCCGAGC
Source organism: bacterium (assembly GCA_003354045.1). GTDB lineage: Bacteria > Desulfobacterota > Binatia > UBA1149 > CAITLU01 > PIVZ01. The sequence goes on along the minus strand of PIVZ01000391.1, from coordinate 1,004 downwards.
GCTCCGTCACCGATCGTCACGGTCACCCGCACCGGAATTTGACCGACATCTACCGGCCAAAGGCCGTCCTTGGTCTTGACCTGGACCTTGACCTGGCCCGGCGCCTTCTTGCTGCGGTCTTGGATCTTGATCTTCTGTACGCCGTTGTGAGCGCCGGTCTTGTCGACGAACTGGTACTTCGTCCTCTTCCCGTTGGTCGTCCAGCCGACCACAGGAGGAACGATGGCCTCGGCCGCGATATCGTGCGGAGAAACCGACAGCGTCACGGTGGCACCGCTGTTGATCGGATCGACGTCGTCGAACGTCAGCCCCTCGGGCAGCACGAACTCGCCCTTCAGGAGCAATCCGTCATTGCGCGGATCGCCGTCGTTGAGCTTCTTGACGGAGGCCTTCGGTTTGATGGTGATTTCCATCCCCGCACTCAAGGCCAGGCACGAATCGCAGGCGTCGCCGTATCCGTCGCCGTCGCTGTCGACCTGCCCGGGGTCTGCGATCGCCACGCAGACGTCACAGGCGTCGCCTACGCCGTCGGCGTCGGTATCGGTGTCACCCGCATTGGCGACGAAGGGGCAGGAATCGGCTCCGTCGAAGATCCCGTCTCCGTCGATGTCCGGGTTGTCGGGGAAGAGGTCGCAGGCGTCGCCGAGGCCGTCGCTATCCGAGTCGGCCTGACCCGAGTTGGGCCGCAACGGGCAGTTGTCACTCGTATCGACGACACCGTCGGCGTCATCGTCGCTGTCGCAGGCATCGCCCTGCCCGTCTCCGTCGGTGTCCAACTGCGACGGGTTCGCCAGGGTTGTGCAGTTGTCGCAAGCATCGCCGACCCCGTCCACATCGCCATCGGCTTGGCTGCCGTTGGCCACGTCGGGGCAGTTGTCCGAGTACACGAGCACACCGTCGGCGTCGGGGTCTTCGTCCTGGCACTCGGCGTTGCACCCGTCGCCGTCATCGGTGTTGCCGTCGTCGCATTCTTCATCGAGACGGGCGCTGGCCAAGAGGATCCA
>PIVZ01000968.1 GCA_003354045.1 bacterium | reverse complement strand
TGCTTTGCTCATCCCGGGCGTACTGCGCGAGGCCGCCTTTCAGCTCTCCTTCGTTGCCGTTGCCGGACTGCTTCTCTACGGGCGCTTTCGCTCCGCTCTGCCGAGGCCGAGCGCATGGATGCTCGGCTGGGCTTTCGAGGCTGCAGCCGTATCTACCACCTGCTGGCTGATCACCGCCCCGGTGGTCGCCCAGAACTTCCAGCGTCTGTCTCTGGTCGCTCCGGTCTCGAACCTGCTGGCTTCCATTCCCGTTGCCGCGACAGTGGCACTCGCTCTCATCGGTGCGTGCCTGCTGCCTCTCTCGGCGTCTGTGGCCGCGCTATTCTTCGAGGCTGCCGGCTGGGCGGCCGGCGCCGTTTTGTGGATATCTGAAGTGATGGCCTCGCCCGACTGGGCAGCGACCGGCTGTCTTGCCCCGGGGTGGCCACTGACCGTCCTGCTGTGCGCTGCACCTTTTCTCCTGCTGGCGCCGGCGCGGGTGCGGGCCCGCCTTGCGCTGTGTTGGCTCGTCGTCGCCAGTACTGTCGCCGGCCATGCCGTCTTCGAGCGCTACCGAAGCGACCGCATGGACGTGGTGTTCGTCTCGGTGGGGCAGGGCGACTCGACGATCGTACGCCTACCAGGAGGCCGCGTGATGCTCATAGATGCCGGCCCTCCGGGCCGCGGCCGCCTGGCCGTCGGTCCGCTTCTGCGCCGCATGCACATCGGCCACATCGACTACCTGGTGGCCACCCACCTCCAGTACGACCACTGGGGCGCCGCCCCCGAGATCGCAGCGGAATTCGGCATCGGCGAGATCTGGTACCCCGGCGGCGAATGCGATCTCGACGGGCCCGGCAAGGAGGTCGAGAAGGAGTTGATGAATACGGCGCAAGTCATTGATTTATCTAGCCCGGTATCCTGCGGGCCAACGCCGCCGACCGCGAGCGATGCCAGGCCGGACTGCCGGCCCGCAAGGCATATCGAAGGCCCCGAGGGGTGGACCATCGACGTCCTGTGGCCGCCCGACGGCCAGGGCTCCTGCAAGGACAACGACCGCTCGGTGGTGATCGCCCTGGGCTTCGGTGGCGGCCGGGTACTTCTCACTGGCGACATCGAGGAGCACGCGGAGGCTACCCTGCTGGCGGCAGGGGCGGAGCTGGGCGCCGACGTCCTCAAGGTCCCGCACCACGGCAGCACCACCTCCTCGACCCCGGACTTCGTGTCGGCGGTCTCTCCGGCCGTCGCTGTT
>PIVZ01000390.1 GCA_003354045.1 bacterium | reverse complement strand
CGTGAAGCCGCCGAAGACCTGCCCGCGCGGGTTCTTCACGTGGTCGGGCACGTGGGCCTTTATGCGCAGGAAGCCGTCTCTCTCCTCGATCACCGTCCATTTGTAGGCCTCGAGAAAGTCGCCGGCCGGATGGCCCCTGCCGATCAGCTGCCCGGGTTTGCGCTCCGCCCAGGCACGGTGAACGCGTGGCGGAAGCTGCTGTTTGTTCTCTTCACTCACGGCTCGTGAGTGTTATCAGCCAGCCAGGGCGCAGGCCAGTCGCGTCTCAGACAGCGCGGCAGTAGACGAGCTGGCGGTAGCACTGGCTGGCGGCCATCGACGCGAGGTCCACGAGGTTGCCCGCGACCTTCACCCACACGGGCGCGGGCTCACTCAGCCAACGCCCGAGGTAGGCACGGTGCTGGCATCGGTCTACTGCGCGAAGGCCGGCTTGCTTGAGCAAGCGGTCGAGGGTGGACGGCGTGAGGTACCAATTGTGGCGCGCGTCGTAGAGCAGCTCGACCGCCGTCGTCAGTCGCCCGCCCGTTGCCCGGTAGGAGATGTCGCCGAGCCAGTTGAAGAGGCTTTCGCTGTTGATCGTGAACACCACCAGGCACCCCCCTGGACGCAACAGCTCGCGCGCCCTGGCCAGCACCAGGTCCGGGTCGAGGACGTGCTCGAGGAGATCCCACATCGTCACCACGTCGTAGGAGGCGGCCGGCAGATCGACGTCGAGGAAATCACCCCGGTGCAGCTCGGCCACGCAAAGGCTGCGCGCCCGTTCGCATAGCTCGTGGGAGAGCTCTATCCCCTCGCACTTCCAGCGGTGTTGCTCGGCCAAAGCCAGGAACTGCCCGTTGCCACAACCGACGTCGAGCAATTTGCGCTCTCCCGCGGAGACCGAAACGAGGTTGCCGTCCAACCACGCCAATGACTCCAGGTAGATCCCGACCTCGGGGCCCGCCGCCGCCGGTCCTTGGCCGCTATCGGCGAAGTAGGCGCTCTCCAGATAGGCAGGGTCGGCGTAGTAGCCCTCGAGCTCGGCTTGCTCGGGCAAGGGGTGCCTGAACATCGCCGCGCAGCTCTCGCAGCGGCACACGTCGAAACGTCGCAGCCGGTATACCGTCTGCGCCGCCGCACCACAGCACCGGCGCGGGCACCTCGTCATGGGCCCGTGGGGTGTTGGCGGCCGCCCGGATCGCACTTGAGAAGTGCGATCTCCTGCCCGAGCCGCTTCACCTCGTTGGCAAGCTTGCTGAGGCGGACCGCGTAGGCCAGGGAGACGGCCATCAAGAACACCAGCCCGAGGAAGAACACCGTCGAGCTCGGCGTCCACGCGCCGATCAGATTGGTAAGCCAGATCAGAACGTCGAACGAAACACCCAGAATCAAGATGCCGACCGCCGCAGTCACCCACAGCGGCGTGAGCTCTTCTCGCAGCTTACGCCGCCGCACCGTCTCGAACACGGTGCAGAAGATTACCGCCGACGTGACAAAGGCGACCATGCGTGTGCCGGCGGCGGCCGACTCTCCTTGGAGTATCGCGCGGAGCGTTTCGATGTCTAAAGGAACAGCACTCATCGTCAATCCTTCGCCTCCGTCGGGCCGTTGACGCGCGGGCGGGCAGCGTTCATGAGGACCGCCAGCGTCATCTTGTAGACGTAGTAGATGACAACCGCGCCGGAGTGCATCGAGCGCGACTCCGGCTTCTCGTACATACGCACCGGTACCTCGGCCACCCGAAAGCCATTGCGGCTGAGAAGCACGATCATGTCGGCGTCGGGGTAGTCCACCGGAAAGGCCTCGGTCGTGTACATATCGAGGACCGGCGCCGACAGGGCCTGGAAGCCGGTCGTGGGGTCGCTCGCGCGCACTCCCGTCAACACGTGGATAAGCCAACCGAACCAGCGGCTGCCGAGGCGGCGAAGCAGCGGCATCCGGTAGCTCGAGCCGTCGTGGAAGCGCGTTCCGAAGACGGCGTCGGCCTGACCGGCAAGGATCGGCTCCGCAAGCGGCCCGACGTCGCGGGACTCGTGCTGGCCGTCTGCATCGAGCTGGACTGCCACATCGTATCCGTTGCGAACGGCGTACATGTAGCCGGTTTGCAGGGCGGCCCCGTAGCCCAAGTTGAAAGGATGCGCGACGACGACTGCGCCGGCGCCGGCGGCCAGGGCCGCGGTGTCGTCCGAGGAGCCGTCATCGATGACCACGACATCGAAGTCGGGCGCGCCCTCGCGGACCTGGCCTACGACCTCGGCAATGCCGGGGGCCTCATTGAAGGCGGGAATTATTACCAGAGATCGAGCCATTGAGCCGCCGCCGGAATTACTCTACCACCACGGGGCCGTCGACTTCCGAGAACCAGCCGAGCTCGGGAACAAAGATGTCGATCCGGTAGCTGCCGCGGCCTGGAAGCGGCGCCAGCGGGACGGGAATCAGATCCTTCTCTCCAGCAGCTAGTGCAAGTGGCGCCATGGTCATTCTCTCCAGCCAGGTGTCCGGCATGCCTGCTCGTTCGATCCTCACTCTGACCGCCAGTGGACAGCAGGCCGTGCCGCTTCGGTCTTAGCAGATGAGAAGGACTCCGCAAAGAAGTTCTCTTTGCCAATCCCGATTCACTCCAGATATCCCAAAGCCCGTAGCCGCTCGCGCGTCTCTTCTCCGATTTGCCCGGTCTGTGCTGCGTCATCCGCCCCCTTCATCGCCCCACTTCTCACATACGCTTCCAGGAGTGCACGATGTCTTTCCAACTCCTCGCCAAACTTCCCCGACACATCCTTCGTTTCCCCCGGATCGTCGACAAGATCATACAATCTTTCAAACGACGGTATCCGGGACCTCACCAACTTGAACCGGCTCGTTTGGACCGAGAACCGCTCGACCCCGCAATCAGTCTGTAAATCCGGTTCCCCGCACTCACCGCGGACCTTCCACAGTTCCGAAAAGACCGGACGTGGCGCTATCGGTTCCTTCCCTGCAAGAATCGTTGCAGCAAGCGACTGCCCGTCCACATTCCACGATTTCGTGAGCCCTGTCAGCTCGAGTGCCGTCGGCATTACATCGAGGATCTGTACCGGCGTCGCGCTGGCCCCCGCATTAATCTTCCCTGGCCAGTAAAAAGCCAGCGGTACATGCAAGGCGGTATTGTACAGGTTCTGCCCGTGCGTCAGCTTCCCATGTTCCCCGAATTCTTCACCATGGTCCGAGAGAAACACGAGCAGCGTACGCTCAGCGATCGAAAGCGTCGCCAGCTCCTCCATGAATCGCCCAAGCACCCGGTCGAGGAAGTTTATCTCACCTGCATACAGGGCAGCCAGATGCCTGGTCTCTTCTTCGGACAACAGACTTTCACCCGTATTGTGGGCTTCGGTTACCGTCCTACCGGGGAAGGATTCCGCGAAGCGCCCCTCATAATCAGCGTCCACTTTTCTCGCTGTCTCTCGTGCGCCCGCGTCCTTGAGCACGTAGGGCTCGTGCACCTCATAGGTGTGAACGAACAAGAAGAAGGGACCATGGGCACCGAACTCCCGCAGCCAGGCTACTGCTTTCTCGAATGTATTCTCCGCATCGCCCGGGACTTTCTTGCCGAATTGCGAGCGGCCATCGTCGTACGACTCGAAACCTCTCGCGAACCCGAAATCCGAGCCCACGAAGGCGTTTTCGGTGATGGCGGCTCTGAAGTATCCGTGTTTCGCCAGAACGTCGGTCAGAAGATTCGACGTGATCCTGGGCCCACGCATGCGCACATTCTTCGGGTACGAGCCAGTGAGAAGCGAGGCATGAGACTCGAAAGTACTCGGGTACTGAGCATACGCACGCGTGAAGAAAAACGACCGCTTCAGAATTTCGTCCAGATGCGGACTCACGCCCGGGACATTGCCTAGCGCGCTGAGATGGCCGGCAGCCAGCGTATCGAGTGAGATGAGAATTACGTTCGGCGGAGGCTTACCGCTCGCACTTCGTGGGAACGTGATGGCACCCCAAACTGCATCCGTGATTCGACCGGCGTCGGCATCGGAATCAGTGACCTCAAAAAGCACCCTTTTTGCCTTCATATCTCGCGGCGCGAGGGTGACGACACGGTCCTCCCAATTATTCGCACCATCATTCAGTGTCTCAGAAAACACGTCCGTCCACTGACCTTCGACCAACACCTTGATCGTAAAATGCATCGGGCTGACCGACCCATGGTCCGCCTTTACTCCAATGCTGAACCACAGACGATCTACTTCGGGCTCGAGGTCGAGCCCAAGCGGCATGTCGGGTAGAGCGCGCACGGCCGACCGCACGCCAGTGCCAATCTTCACTCGTCTGAGGAGCCGATTCTCCGAAGGTAGCAGCGCTCTCATGTCATCCAGCCGCTTGTGGACGATGTAGTACGGGGCGGGCGCAGTAGCCGAGAAAAACTTAAACGAAGTTTTGCAGTGTACTAGTGCGCCAATGACACAAACAAGGACAATGACAAATATCGCGATTACTCGTCGGCTCATTGATTCTTTTCGCGAAGCAGGAGGACACCCCAGCTGGCTTGGCCACTGAGCCGCCGCCGGAGTTACTCTACCACCACAGGGCCGTCGACTTCCGAGAACCAGCCGAGCTCGGGAACAAAGATGTCGATCCGGTAGCGGCCGCGGCCTGGAAGCGGCGCCACCGGAAGGGGAAGCAGATCCGTCTCGCCGGCGGCTAGTGCAAGCGGCAGCATAGTCGTTCTGTCCAGCCAGGTGTCCGGCATTCCTGCTCGCTTGATCTTGACCCTGACCGCCAGCGGCCGGATCGGGTGCGGCAAAGCCCACATGGTGCCACCCTCGTTGAGGATCTCGATGTGGACCGTCTTGGTCCAGGCATAGTGCCGAAGCGGCCCGCGATTGCGGGTATAGAGAATGCTCAGCACAGCCAGGTCGTCGGTGGTGGAGACCTCACGTGTGATCCGGAAGGCGCTGGCCCACGCACCCATGGCGGCGTTCACACTGGCGTAGCTGTGGGTGACGCCCTTGGGGTGACCGGTCGTTCCGGAGGTGTA